>JBOGKI010000158.1:0-8768 GCA_050745605.1 Terriglobia bacterium
GCAGGATGGTCACTACGTGGGAATCACCAGCGACACGGACGATCATATCCATGCGCGCAACTCCTTGGAAGAGATCACGCTCACAAAAGCCACTGGCACCCTCGAAGAAGGCAAGTATATCCTGCTGCGCTACCTCGATTTTCCGTGGACGGGTTATTACGACATCTTCAAAGTGATCAACCAGGATTTGTTGATCGGGCGCGTTTACCTGGGCAACTATCCCAATGGAGTTCGGCTGATCACCTTTCCGATGGCACGAAAATACAGCTTCGATCAAATGACGGTCGACGACCATGCCGCTCTTTATGCCGAAGGGGCGGTTCCTTCCGAGGAAGATTTGCAAGGCGTGTGGCGCATGGACGTCGTCTCGAACGCCAACCACGCGGGCGGCATCGCCTACCTAGGATTTGATCTGAAGCCCGACGGACGGTTGCAGTCGAGCTACGAGTTAATGGGACTGATCGAGGGGCTGGTTCTGCCGACTTTCGTTCAGGACCACTTTCAATTAAATGACTTTACGCCGTTCCACGATGAAATCCGCAAAATCTCCGACGGCTTTATGGTGGGCAAGTATGTGACGGCCATGCCGGGAGGTCTGCCGCCAGCCTTGGGTAGCCAGTCGCTCGGCCTGTTTCATAGCGAGCAGAACGGCGAGTTTGGTTTCTGCTACATGATTTCGCGGACGGACCAGAAGTCGCTGCCGACTAACACCGTGCTGCGGCCATTCCTGGATGTCTATTTGCCGGATGGCCTGGGCATGACCTTTGATGAGGAGATGGTGGGCTGGTATTTTGAAGGCGCTACCACCCCGACACCCGATCGCGCCGGGGATTTGACAATCGCCAGCCGGATACCCGCTTCCGGGACTCCAGCCGGCGCAGCCGCCTGCAAGTTTGACGTGCATATGACCGTCGCAGATCTGAACGAATTCATCGACGGTCCAGAGCATGAGGCATCCATCTCCGGAACGATCACGTTCGACCGGTTCCAGGGACAAGCCCCCGCCATTTTCACGGTCGACCCGGTGAACAGCCGGTTTAACTACCTGCGAGTGAATCCCGCAACCGGCGAAGCGGAGATGCGCTATCACATGGAGTTTCGGAGCGACTCGGGACGCCGGTTTACTTACGAAGGCCGCAAATACATGCAGAAAGACGCGGGCGGCGGAGTACAGGGGTTACGTGACATTCTGCAGGACTATACCACCCTTTATGTCCACATTTATGAGAGTAGGGCGGATGGCTCCCAAAACCACATCGGCCTTGGATACATGAAGTTTCGCACGTTTGAGGACCTTGCCGCAGTTGGAAGTCTGGCCGGTTTCCTGGCCTCGTTCAAGGTGACGGGCACCAGTGATCCTGTGCTTCAGCTCCAGGGGCAAATGCGCTTTGTGGCATTCACGGCGCAGTTCGTGCAGCGGGAATACGACCCGCTGGCGCCCGATATCGGCAGCTTCTCGGAGGATGTCCGCCAGGAGGTGTTGCGCGGGGTCGACACGGCGGACTATTTCAGCACACGGCCGACCACAGAACTGCAGGCCATCCTGCGCGATACGCCGACGCTGCCCATCGAGAAATTGATAAATACCGGCGACGTGAAGGTTGATTTCCAGAAGAAGCGCATCTTCCGAGATTCGTTCTGGAAGGGGTCGTTCGCAAAAGACACGTTACTGGGATGGGAAGAACGGATTCGCAACGCCGGTTTGGGCGCGAGCGCAACGCAGTCCGGGTCAGTTTTTGCGGGTGGAAGTTTCTGGAAGCGCTTCGACCGCGTTCAGAATGGGATTGCCAGCGGCTCTGTGGTGAATTACGAGCTCAAGTCCCTGCCCGGAGACCCTCGCGTGCAGCGCGTGTCTTACCCCGACGATAATCGGCGCTACGTCAAAAAGCGCGATCCAATTTTGCTGCTGAATTACGTCAATGATCCTTACAAAATGGTTTACGACACGATCAAAGTGATTGACGATGACAACGCCATCGGGGTCATGCACTTGGGTAACTTCCCGAATGGCTTAGAGTTCTCTACGTTTGTCATGGGGCGGAACAATTATCCCTTCGACAAGATGTCAGTAGAAGATCACAACCTGCTCTTTGGCGACCCCCGCACCAGGGTTCCCACGGCGGCGCAGCTTGAAGGAGAATGGGACGGTAGTCTTGCTTTTGTGACTCACCCGAATACCACGCTACTCAACCAGTTGAACCCCGTTGCCTTCCATCTCGGCTTCAAGCAATCTGGAACACAAATAGAAGCGCGTTACCGATTTGGGCTGATGAGCGGCGCATCCCAGGTTCAGATGACCGACGAATTCGCCCAGCTCGTGGCCCCCCCGGCTTGCCTCAATGAAATCAGAATGATTGACGCTGATACGATGATTGGGAAATGGGTCTCTGCGGAATTGAGCCCCAACCTGCTGACCGGACTGCGAAGCTATTCGGAGCCTGCAGGTGACCGATGCGCGTTCTATTATGTCCTTGCGCGCGTGCCGGTATAGCCGGGTTGTAAATGAAAATAGGCCGCTTCGTCGAGATCGAGTTCAGCCTTCGTTTGTCTGCGGTCCTGTATTGAGCTTGGCTTGACTGTGCCGCCCGAAGACGCCTGGGTTGCCTTGCCGAAGCATCAGCGCGGGTGGCGCCGACATCGCTGTTTATGCCGGCGACTCCTGACCCGCCCAAAAGCCTCACCGGTCTCCGGGGTGGAGCGCCGTCGATCGACGCATACATACAAACTAAAGTACGTGCCACCCAGGTAGGTGCATCCGTCTCTGGGGTGGCCCCGGCTATGGAAGCTGGCGTGGCTGATCACATCCGGGAGATCTCCGAGATCGTGGCGCGTGCGGATTCAAATCGAACCAGGACCGGCCACTTTCCAGTATTCCTTCATTCCTAGCCCCGTGTTATAGTTTTGCCTTATGCGAAAAACAACAGTCCTCTTCGAATTGATAATGGTGCTCATTCTAGCGGTTTGCTTTTCCGCATGTCACAAGGCTCACATCGCCGCCGGAGTTCCCGCTGCTCCCGGGGCGGCTCCTGCTCCGCCTCCGCCCTTGCCCCCCACATGTTCCCTCACCGCCGAACCCGCGACGATTGAGATGGGGAAATCGGTGACTTTGACCTGGTCGTCTAACAACGCGACGGCTCTCGATCTTGAGCCGAGCTTGGGCAAGCAACAGGCGGAGGGATCGACCACGGCGACACCGCAGGAATCAACCACCTATACGCTTTCCGTAACCGGCCCGAGTGGCTCGGGCACTTGTACGGCACGGGTTACAGTGACGCCACCGGTGGGTCAGACCCCTTCGGTTTCGGAGTCGAATCTCCCGGCGGGGGGCGCGGCTTCAGCCTCTCCGCTTCAGGATGTTTTCTTCGACTTTAATCAATCTACTCTCCGGCCCGAAGCCGAGCAGACTCTGACCCAGGACGCAGGCTATTTGAAAGGACATCCCGACGCCAAAGTGCGGATCGAAGGTTATTGCGACCAGCGTGGAAGCGAAGAATACAATCTTGGTTTGGGCGACCGTCGCGCCACCGCCGCCAAGTCTTACTTGGTGAACCTCGGTGTCAGCGAGGATCGGATCGCCACGTTGTCTTACGGGAAAGACAAGCCCTTCTGCACTGACACAACGGATGAATGCTATCAAAAGAACCGGCGGGATCACCTGGCGCTTTTGCCAGCCGGGCAGTAGCCGGATGGGCGTTGTGGAGTTGTGAAAAAACCATGACCACAGACAACTTTCAGAAAATGTTCGATTACGATCTGTGGGCTAATCAGCGGGCGCTCGAGAGTATTCCGTCCGCTCCGAGTCAGGATGAGGCGCAGCGCTTGATGGGTCACATTGTGGGAGCGCAGCAAATCTGGCTTGGCCGATTCGGGGCCTTTGACGAACTCTCCCGCCAACTCTCGGAAGTCTCTGGCCTCCTGCAAATTCCGGTTTCCGGCGCTCCTGAGCCGTGGCCGAAACTGACCATCGAGCAGTGCCGCGCTGCGCTTCCCGAACTTCACGCCGCCTGGAAGGATTTGCTCCGCCAGGTGAGCTCCGGAGAATTAACCGGAGACGTTTCATACCGGGACTCAAAGGGCTCGGAGTTCAAGAACCCGGTGGCCGACGTGCTGACGCACGTGGTGATGCATTCCATTTACCACCGGGGCCAGGTGGCTGCTGCCGTCCGCCAGGCTGGCGGCAAGCCGGCTTCGACCGATTACATCGTTTACGTTCGCCAGCTTGCTCCGCCCGATTGATTTTCCGGCTCGATGTTACGGCGTGTCCCGCTCCAGCACCACCGCCGTTCCGTAGCACAGGACTTCCGTGGCGGATTCCTGGGCGACGACCTCCGAAGCGTCGTACTGGAAGCCGAGAACGGCATTGGCTCCCACCTGGGTGGCGTGCTCGATGAGCAAGTCGTAGGCCTGCACTCGCGCCTGCTCACACATTTCCGTGAAGGCGCCAATCTGGCCGCCCAGGATGCTCTTCAAGCCGCCCATCAATCCCTGAAAAAGAGTTGGCGAACGGACGATGATGCCGCGCACAATGCCTTTGTATTCGCGAACTTTGTATCCCTCGACCGAGTACGTTGTCGTCACAATCATCAGGTGCAGCCCCTATTGAGGATTGCCAATTATAGTGGCAGCTTTCTCCGTAGCGGCGTCTCGGCACCGGCCCCGCTGCAAGGCGGGGAGCCGCCGGAAAACCGGCGGTCGCACACCGCCGCCACCGCATTTGGCGTCACTATTATGGGTAAACATGCGTAGGCGGGCCAGGATAGCATAGCGGCGTGCCCATCTCCAATGCGAGTTTGACGGCGCCGCGTCAGTCAGTATTTCTCGGGAGACGAGACATGAGCTTTGAAGGATTCGGTAAGGAGAGCTTCGATTTCTTCCAGGACCTGGCGCGGAATAACAACAAGCCGTGGTTTGACGCCAACCGAAGCCGGTACGAAGCTTACGTGACCGGCGCCTTCCGCTCGCTACTGGACGATCTCGAGCCTTTTGTCTTGAAGCTCAACGCCCGCTTTGAGGTTAACGGAAAGACCAACGGCAATTTCTCCCGCATTAATCGCGACATCCGTTTCAGCAAGGACAAAAGCCCCTACAAACCGAACTTCTATCTCTACTTTTTTGACTCGCGCCACCACCGCAGCGCGGCGGGACGCTTGTACGTGGGCTTGAGCGCGGAGTGCATGACCGTTGGTTTCTCAATCTACGGGGCGGAGAAGAAAAGCGAAAAGAAAGCCCTGGAAGCGATCTTCCGCGAAAGAATGAAGACCGATCAACGGCTCTTTGATCGCCTGCTGGGGGCCATCGTCAGGAAGCGCAAATATGAGACTTATTGGCATCGGCAGGAAAAAGGCGACTGGGCTCAGCATCCTGCTTTGCCCCGGAAGGAAGAGGATTGGCAGACGCTCCAGGCATGGGTCGTGCGAAAAGTGTTTATGCCGGGAGCACCAGGACTGCATTCCGGGAAATTTGCGCGCCGGGTCGAAACGATTTTTTCGGACCTGTACCCAATCTATATCTTTACTTCGGTCGAGGATAAAGACTGGCACAACCAGGTCAAGAAAAGCATCGCTGTAATCAAGTCGTGAAGCCAAGAGCCGGACCCACTGGGTCTCATTTGCTTCTGGACCGCAACAATTCCCAAAAGGTTCATGCCGCCGATTCGAGCGCTCTCGGACCTATTTGCCACTTCGTACGTTCCGAGGCCCGGAGACCGCAACTTCCCACCTGTCCCGGTGTTTAACAACATTGAGGAGAGTCCGGTCAAGATGCCCGGCCAATCCTCCGATGCTTGAGGCGAGTGCAGAAATGTTAGGGATTTCGTCGGGGGTTCGATAAGGATGAAACGGCTTTCACGCGCGGTCAACCGGCCGCAAAGGCTGGGAGCCACTGTGTTGGTGGCCCTGCTACTCGATTCTCTCATCGCGCTGCCGCTTGCGGCTGCTGACCGGAACCCTTCCAGGGCCGCGCCTCCGGCGTCTCAGAATGCAGCGGTCTGGCGCCACGGGCTTTCAAAGGAACAGCAAGCTCTTCTGCTGTTGGACCGCATCACGTTTGGACCCCGGCCCGGCGACCTTCAGCGGGTCCTGAAAATGGGTCTGAATAATTTCCTGAATCAGCAACTTCATCCTGAAGGCATTGATGACGCGGCCGTTGAATCTCGCCTCAGCTCATTCCCCACGCTTTCCATGACCACCGCTGAACTGATGGAGAAATACCCACCGCCGAAACAATTCCAGAAGAAGCAATTGCTTGCGGCTTCGCGCCGCGATTCGCAATCAGCCAACCCCGGCGCGATGGCCGCCCCGTCCCAAAAAGAAATGACGGCCCAAAGCGCGATGGCAGCGCAGGGCGAGATGGCGGCGCCATCGTCTCAGGACGGAGCCCTGCAGGTTCGCCCCGTCGCTGCTGACCAGCGTGTTCCGGGTCCGCGCCAAGTGGTGACAGAGTTGGCGCGGTCAGAGTTGCTGCGGGCGGTTTACAGCAACCGCCAGCTTCAGGAGGTGATGGTTCAGTTCTGGATGAACCACTTCAACATTTTTGCGTTCAAGGGTCCGGACAAGTGGATGCTAACTTCCTTTGAGCAGGACACCATTCGGCCCCGGGCGCTCGGCAATTTTGAGGATCTTTTGGTTGCGACTGCGGAAAGCCCCGCCATGCTCTTCTACCTTGACAATTGGATGAGCGCCGCGCCAGAAGTTAGGCAGCGGCCTCAAGCCCGGATGATGCCGGCCCTCTTCCCGGCACGAAGGGCCATGTTCCAGCGTCCATCCGCTTTTCCGGGAGGCCGACAGAGGAACAAGAGCCGGCGCCCCATGGGCATCAACGAAAACTATGGGCGTGAACTCATGGAACTGCACACCCTGGGCGTCAATGGCGGTTACACGCAACAGGATGTGATCGAAGTGGCGCGTTGCTTCACGGGCTGGACCATCCGTGCGCCGAGGCGCGGCGGCGGGTTCCACTTCAATCCGCGTTGGCACGACGACGGGCCCAAGGTCGTGCTGGGATACAAAATTC
Organism: Terriglobia bacterium; assembly: GCA_050745605.1. Classification (GTDB taxonomy): domain Bacteria; phylum Acidobacteriota; class Terriglobia; order UBA7540; family UBA7540; genus CALCEB01. The sequence continues at coordinate 7,012 of JBOGKI010000158.1, forward strand.
CAGCGGGGCAGGGAATGCAGGACGGGCTGGAAGTTCTGCACATCCTGGCGAATCATCCTTCGACAGCCCATTTTATTGCTCTCGAATTGTGCCGCCGCTTCGTTTCGGACAATCCGCCTTCAGACTTGGTGGACCGCGCCAGCCAGACGTTTCTTCGCACTCACGGCGACATCCCTTCCGTCCTGAAAACGATCTTCGTCTCGCCGGAATTTAATTCGCAAGGCGCTTTCGAGGCGAAGGTGAAGACGCCTTTTGAACTCGTGGCCAGCTCGCTGCGGGCGCTCGACGCAGAAACCAACGCCAGCCCGCATTTGCTGCAGTTCATGGCTCAAATGGGCGAGCCGATGTTCCGGTATCAACCCCCTTCCGGGTATCCCGACCGTGCCAGTACCTGGATTAGCTCCGGGACGCTGCTTGCCCGGATGAATTTTGCGCTGGCTTTGGCTCTGGGCAGGGTTCATGGGACGACGATCGATCTGGCGGCGACGGGGTCTCAAGACCCATCGGAATCCCTAGGGGAAACACTGGATGAATTGTCGCTCAGACTGACAGGAGAGAAGCTGGCTCCCGAGATACGCAGGACGATTTTAGAAAGGACTGAGGATCTGGGTGGAGCCGCCGGGAATGCTCAAGTGCGGCCCAGGCAGTTGGCGTTGATGACCAGCCTGGTGCTGGCCTCGCCGCAATTTCAGCGGCGCTAGCCGGGCATTACGATCGCGGAGTTGGAAAAGAAAGCGAGGCACAATGGGGATCACAAGGCGTTACTTTTTGAAGTCAGGGGGGCTGAGCCTGTTTGGCCTGGGCTTTGTCCCCAGTTTTCTGAGGCAGACAGCTTACGCCCTTGAGGCCCCGTCTGCCTCAAAGAAAAAGGTCTTGGTGGCCCTCTTCATGCGCGGCGCAGCGGATGGTTTGAATATCGTCATTCCCTATGCGGAGACGGATTACTACAGCATGCGGCCAACTATTGCGATCCCACAGCCTGGAAAGGGAGCCAGCGGTGAAGCGGCGATCGATCTGAACGGGTTCTTTGGCTTTCACCCCAGCCTTGCGCCTCTAAAGCCCATCTTTGACGCTCGCCAGTTGGCGGTGATTCACGCCGCGGGCTCACCGGACAGCACTCGCTCTCATTTCGATGCCCAGGATTACATGGAAACCGCCACTCCCGGGAACAAGTCCACACGCGATGGTTGGTTGAACCGCTACCTTGGACACAGCACAGAAATGGATGCCACGCCGTTCCGCGCGGTGGCGCTGGCGCCGGTCCTGCCGATGTCCCTGCAAGGAGCGGCGCCCGCCCTCGCCTTCAATAACATTCGCCAGTTTCATTTGATGATGAATCCACAAAACCCCGCCTATCCCGCGGTGGAGGGAGCTTTTCAATCGCTCTATGCGTCCAGTGCTGATCCGCTGCTCAGCCGGACCGCGCGGGAAACCTTTGAAGCCACTCAAACCCTCCAGAACATCCAAGTTCAGGGCTACCTGCCCGCCCATGGGGCCGTCTATCCAAAGGGGCGCACGGGCCAGCCCTTGAAGCAGGTTGCTCAACTCATTAAGTCCGGCGTCGGTTTGGAAATCGCTTTCGTGGACGTGGGCGGCTGGGATCATCACGTCAACGAAGGTGGTGTGCAGGGGCGGCTAGTATACCGTTTCATTGAAATATATCCATCTTATTGGGCGAGGTCTGTGAGTGCCTCAAATTTCTTCCACCGATGCACGACCGGATCGGCGTTTATCTCCTCGATGCCTTTCAGGATACG
>JBOGKI010000159.1:0-8728 GCA_050745605.1 Terriglobia bacterium
CCGCACGCGGGTGGCCGAACTGGGCCTCACGCCCAAGGGCGTGATCGACAACGTAATTACGGCCCTTACCTCGAATCAGATGATCGCACCCGGCTACTGGATCGACCCCGCCTCCGGCAACCAGTATTTTGTCTCTGTCCAGTATCCTGAGAATACGGTGGTCTCCTTGGGGGATTTGGATACCATTCCCCTTCATGATCCACAGCTCCAGGCGACAACTTACCTGGGCCAACTGGCGTCCATCAAGCAGATACTCGCTCCCACCGAGGTCGACCATTATAAGCTCGAGCGGGATATCGATATTTACGTTAAGCCCAGGGCTGAGGACCTTTCGCGGCCGCTCAAAGCCGTCCAGTACGTCGTGGCACACACGCCGCTGCCCAGCCGGAACTTCCGGGTCAGCATTCACGGCCTGGTGGTCACGATGGAAACCTCCTTCCACAGCTTTGCCACCGGTCTCACTCTGGCCATTTTGCTCGTCTACCTGATTCTCGTGTGGCAGTTCAGGTCTTTCGTGGATCCTTTTCTCATCCTTTTGGCCGTTCCCCCGGGGCTCACCGGCGTGCTGCTTATTCTGTTTCTGACCGGCACGACGGTGAATATTCAGTCGCTGATGGGGGTGTTGATGATGACGGGTGTGGTGGTCTCGAACACCATCCTCATCGTGGACCTTGCCAAGCGCCTGCAATTCGAAGAGAAGAAGCCGGTGCGCGACGCAGTGGGCCTTGCGTGCCGAGTCCGCATGCGGCCCATTCTGATGACTTCGCTGGCCACCATCGTGGGACTGCTGCCCATGGCCTTTAAGCTGGAGCCGGGCAGCGAGGCCTATGCGCCGCTTGCGGTGGCGATTATCGGCGGCGTGACCGTCTCCGTGCTCTTGAGCATTTTCGTGATTCCCGCCGCCTACTTGCTGGCCTACGAAAAAAAGAGTGCGGCGCCGGCTCTCAGCGGACCTCAGGAGGCAAAAGAATGACATTTAGAAGCAAGCTTCTCCTGGCAGTTGGACTTTTCGGCTTATCGGGCCTGTCTCGCGGCGCAGGTTACGTGCAGCATGCGCCTGAGCGTCATCCAGGCAACACTGCGGCACCGGCCCAAGCCCAATCTCAATCCCAACCTCCAGCTATGCCGCCTCCGGCTGGCTCCCCGATCTATCCCACACTCACCTTGCCCCGGGCAGAGGCCATAGCACTGAAAAACCATCCGCAGATTCAATATGCGCGTTACAACTCGCTGGCTTCTGATCAAATAGTTCGTGAAATTCGCTCGGCCTATTATCCCACCGTGTTTGGAAGCATCACGGGATCGGGCGCCGGCCGCGACACTCGCTTGGGCGCTGGCTTCTTATCCGCTTCACGTTTATGGAATCGCTTCGGCTCGGGTTTGGCTGTCGATCAGCTCATTACGGATTCAGGGCGCACGCCGAACTTGGTGGCGAGGTCGCGCTTGCAAGCGCAGGCCGCCCGCGAGGATGTCTTCACCTCGCGCTACGATGTCTTGCTGGCGGTCAATCAAGCTTACTTCGAGGTGCTGCGCGCCGAGGCTCTCCTGAAAGTGGCACAGAAGACCGTGGGGGAGCGGCAGGTGGTGGTGGATCAGGTCTCGGCCATGGTCAAGAACCAGTTGAAATCCAAACTTGACCTGAGTTTCGTGAACGTGAACCTTGCCCAAGCCCAATTGCTTGAAATCAGCGCCCAGGACAATGTTGACAAATCTTTCGCACAACTCTCGCGCACCCTCGGCTCGTCGAAGTTTCAAGAGTACACGCTGGCGCAACCGCGCTTGCCGTCGCCCCCGCCGCCCGCGGCGGAAGATCTGGTGATCCAGGCCCTGGCCAACCGGCCGGAGTTGGCCAGCCTGCGCTTCAACCGTCAGGCGGCCTACAAGTTTCAGAAGGCTGAGAAGGACCTCTCCCTGCCAACCATTGTCGCCGAGGCCGACGCGGGTTTGATCCCCGCCATTGCCCAACTGACGTTTCCCAATATCGTCCCCAACCACTATGAAGCCGTGGCGGTGAATATCAACGTGCCGGTCTTCAACGGCTACCAGTTTGCGGCGCGCCGCACCGCGGCGATGATGGAGGCCCGGGCCGCCGATCAAAAGCTGCGCAACATGGAGGAGCAAGTGTCAAGGGACGTGAGAACCGCCTGGGCGGACGCCACCACCGGCTACCAGGGGATTGCCGTCAGCCAGCAACTTCTCGACGAATCCCGCATGGCGCTGGCTCTGGCACAGGGGCGTTACAACCTGGGGCTTGGTTCCATTGTTGAACTTACGCAAGGGCAGTTAAGCGAGCTACAGGCGGAGATCCAAAACGTCAACGCCCAGTACGATTATCAGATCCAGAACGCCGTGCTCGAATATCAGGTCGGCAGCTTGAAATGATCGCCAGTGCGCGCTGAGGTTGCGCAGGCGCCCCGCCCGCAGTAGCAGCGGTTCCCGGCACTGGAAGTGGTAACCACGGCGAGCGCGGTTCTTCGCCGTGGGTTCTTATACGCAGGAAGAGGGATAACCACGGCCAATCGGTTCTTCATTGACCGTGACTCCCACCGGCTGCCGGAAAAATGAGTCTCGCCACTTGCCCGCGCCCAGGTCAAAAATAATAGACATTTTCTTGACAACTCCCTGACACGAACCAGTTTCGAGAAGCGCATCCTACCAATGGACGTCAATCCAATTGATGTCAATTAGCTTGAAAAGGAGAAACGTGATGCGTTTACCAATTCGATTAGCTTCAGTAATAGCAGTTGGCCTGTTCGTGGCTGTTTCAGGCTTTGCGCAGTATGGAGGCGGGACCGGTGGCACGGGCGGGGGCACTACCGGTACCGGAACCTACACACCGCCCAAGGGGGGTTATAGCTCGAGTACCGGCATCGCCATTGGCGCGGCGGCGGCGGCCGGTGTGGGCGTTGCGTACTTCGCCCTCCGTAATCGGGGTAAGGTTGTGGGCTGTATCGAGCCTTCCGGCGATGGCAACGTGCTGGTCAGCGACAAAGACAAGAAGAGCTATCCACTCCTGGCCAGCAACGGCGTCATGCTGCCTCCCGGCCAGCGGGTGGCCCTGAAGGTGAAGAAGGGCAAGAAGGATACTGCCGGAAAAGCGCAGTTGGAAGTGCAAAAGGTGGTGAAGGACTACGGCTCGTGCAAAACCACGGCGGCTCTGGCAGGAGGTAAGTAGCGTAAGGCCGGACCGGTGTCGCGAACTGTGGCGGCGTTGCCTGTGGTGATCACCGCCGCATGGATCGCAGGATTCCCCCGCCGTCCGGGGTTCATCCCCGGGCGTAGCGGCGGCTCTGGGCGCCGGCTCGGCCTCGGCTACGCCGCCGGCAAGCCTGGAGCGGATCACGGGGAGCGTTCCAGCCTCTCCGCAATCTCCAGCAACTTTGTGACGCTATTCCAGTTTCGGCCCGTTCCCGGCGTCTTCAGTGTCTTCTCAATAGCCGCCCACGGCAGTTTGGCGCGAGCTATGCCATTGGGGAAGTAGATGTAGAACTCGCGACCGTCGATCCGCAATTCCTCCGGGCTGGTCTTTATCGCAAGAACTTTGTCCCGAGCTTCCGGACCGGGATCACTGGCCAAAAAGGTGACAAGGAGTTTGCTTGGCACGATGCCGCGCCGCTCGACGAACGGATTTCTCGCCATCACGTCTCGCAGTTCGGAAGCGGTGCGCGCAATGACATTCGGGCGAAAGCCGAAGCGCCGCTCGATCCCGTTCTCGATCCGCTGGGTTAGCAGAACGAGATCCCGCTCTTCCGTTCTAAAAATGACGTTGCCGCTTTGGACGTAGGTATGGGGATCTCGCAGTTCAAGCGATTCATAGAGCGCCCGGAGCGCGTCCATCTTGATTTTGTTGTGGCCCCCGACGTTGACGCCTCGGAGCATGGAGATAATGACGGCCATATCAAGCTCCAGTATATCCCGCCGGTTTGCAGCTCGGCTGTGGAAATCCGCTCGCCAATACCCAGGGCTGCCGAACCCCACCCAACAGCCGTCGGGTTTATTGCAAAGCAAAATCTCCGTACCACCCGCTGCCAGCGGCCGCGGTTTCTAGAACTGCGGTATCTTGAAACCTGCGGCTCGGAAAATCCGTCTGATTATTTGGGTGCGGATCGGGCTGCCGCAGGCGTGGCATTCCGTTGCCGCATGGCGAGGTGAGCTCCCGAACACCGGCGCCAAATTTATCGACTGGCCGACGCGCGGATAGTGGGGTCATTCGCCGCGGACAGACGAAAGTGGTACGATACAAAGGCAGTCCGGGGCCGTCGAAACCTTTCGGTAAACGGCTCTCTTTAATTCTGGTAATGCAATGAGCGTTGCCATCTCCCCTGACCGGTGGCAGGGCAGACCAAAGGTTGATTTTCATCCCTACCAAAATCTAACGGCGGGAAAAGCGAGGCGCCGCGTGACCTCGGCGCCGATTTCAGCATCAAAAGGAAACAACCTGTTGGCCAGGATCGTAAGTTCCTTATGGGGGGAAGCGGGAGGCTACCCGAATATGAAGTTGATGGCAGAAACGGCGAAGCGCCGGAGTTCCGGTTGGAGGCGGCTGGCAGTGGCGGGCGCCATCCTGGCGCTGGCGCTTTTGAGCTGGAGTTGCGCGGGAAACAAGGTCAATGGAGACGTCCTGCGGCCTGCCCAACGCCCGCCCGTGCCCGTGCTGGTGGGCACGGTGACCCAGGAATCTGTTCCGGTTGAAATCAATGTGATCGGGGCCGGCGAAGCTTACCTGACGGTGAATGTGAAGTCGCTGGTGCAGGGTGAAGTGCAGCACGTTTACTTCAAGAATGGCCAATTTGTGCGGAACGGCGATGTTCTGTTCTCGATTGACCCCTCCCCTTTTCAGGCGGCGCTGGCGCAGGCGGAAGCGAATCTTGCTCACGATCAGGCTCAAGCCAATTATGCTAAGTCGCAGGATAACCGCTACACGGCGCTTTATAAGGCCGGCATTGTTTCGCAGGACCAATACGACCAGTACCGCAACAACTATGCCGCGCTGGCGGCGGCCGTCCGCGCCGACCAGGCGGCCATCGACAATGCCAAGCTCAATGTCGGCTATTGCACCATACGCTCGCCCATCGACGGCAAGACCGGCGCGGTCCAGATCGACGCCGGCAACCTGGTGAAAGCGAATGACGTGCCGATGGTGGTGATCAACCAGATTAATCCCATTTACATGGATTTTTCAGTTCCCCAGCAGTACTTGCAGCAGATCAAAGAATACGAGGCGCGTAGGCCGCTGCGAGTTAAGGCCACTCTGCCGCATGAACCGGACCGGCCGGAATGGGGTACGCTGACCTTTATCAACAATACGGTGGACGCCAATACCGGGACCATCTTGTTGAAAGCCACATTTCCCAACCTGCAACGCCGGCTCTGGCCGGGAGAGTTCGCGAACATGACTCTGGATTTATCCGTGCAGGCGAACGCCATTGTCGCGCCGTCAACTGCGATCCAGACCGGGCAGCAGGGACAATACGTTTACGTGGTCGGGGCGGACCACAAGGCCCAGCTCCGCCCGGTGACGGTGGGGTCAGTCTACAAGGACAAAACGGTGATTGCGAAGGGACTCGCGCCCGGCGAAACCGTGGTGACGGATGGGCAGCTCACGCTCTATCCGGGAGCCACGGTGATCGTGAAGAGCGGCCTGTAGAGTCAGAGGCAAGGAATAGGGTTCCAGGTGTCAGGACAAAAAAACCATCAGCTTTCAGCACTCAACACGCCGAAACGGACTGCTTGCGTGGGTGGCGCGCGTTGAAAGCTGATAGCCGAGTGCTGGTTGTCTGACACCTCACAGCCGCCACCTGAAGTTGAGGAAGTTTAATGAATATCTCCGAACTATTCATCCGCCGTCCCATCATGACCACCCTCGTCATGTTTGGAATCGTCATCTTCGGCGTGTTCGCCTACCGGCTGCTGCCCGTCAGCGATTTGCCCAACGTGGATTATCCGACCATTCAGGTGACGGCTTCGCTGCCTGGCGCCAGCCCCGATACCATGGCGTCTGCCGTGGCCACGCCTCTGGAAAGGCAGTTCTCAACCATCGCCGGCCTGGATTCGATGACCTCCTCCAGTTCCCTGGGCAACACCAGCATTACCTTGCAATTCGACCTGAGCCGCAACATTGACGCCGCCGCCCAAGACGTTCAAGCCATGATCACCGCGGCCAGCGGCCAACTTCCCACCGGCATGCCCAACCCCCCGACTTTCCGCAAGGTGAATCCTGCCGAACAACCCGTAATTTACCTTGCGGTTTATTCCGACGTCCTCCCCGTGTACCAAGTGGACGAGTACGCCGAGACCTTGATGGCCGAGCGGATTTCCATGATCAGCGGCGTCGCCCAAGTAGCGGTCTATGGGGCGCGCAAATATGCGGTTCGCGCCCAGCTTGACCCCAGAAAGCTGGCGGCGGATAACATCGGCCTGGATGAGGTGGCAACCGCCATCCGCAGCGCCAACGTCAACCTGCCGGTGGGAACCCTGAACGGCTCTCACAAGGCCTTTACGGTTCAGGCGAACGGCCAACTGATGAAAGCGGCGGACTACCGGCCCCTCGTCGTAGCCTATCGCAACGGCGCTCCGGTTCGCCTGGATCAGCTTGGGCAGGTGATTAACGGCGTGCAGGAAGACAAAGTCACGAACTGGTATAACGGTCATCAAGCCATGGTGCTGGCCGTCCAGCGGCAGCCGGGCACGAACACCGTGGACGTGGTGAGCTCCGTCCGTGAGCTCTTGCCCAAATTTGAGCATGAAATTCCGCCCTCGATCCATCTGAAAATCCTTTTCGACCGGGCCTTGGGAATCAAGGCTTCAATCCACGACGTCAAGTTCACGCTGGGTCTGGCCGTGATTCTGGTCATTCTGGTGATTTTCCTCTTCCTGCGCAATCTTTCCGCCACCATCATCCCCAGTTTGGCGCTGCCCATGGCCATCATCGGGACGTTTTCCGTGATGTATCTGCTGGGCTATACCCTGGACAACTTATCGCTCATGGCGCTCGTGCTATCCGTGGGTTTCGTCGTCGATGATGCCATCGTCATGCTGGAAAACATTGTCCGGCACGTGGAGATGGGGAAGGGCGTGTGGGAAGCTGCGCTCGAGGGGTCAAAAGAGATCAGCTTCACTATCCTCTCCATGACGCTCTCGCTGGCTGCCGTCTTTATTCCCATCCTCTTCATGAGCGGCATCATCGGGCGCCTGCTGCACGAATTCTCCGTGGTGATTATGGTGGCGATTCTGGTCTCCGGCTTCGTCTCCCTCACGCTCACTCCCATGCTCTGCAGCCGCTTCATCCGCTCCCACCAGCATGACAAACACGGGATGGCCTACGAAGCGGGCGAAAAAGCCTGGGCCGCAATCGCCCGCATTTACGACTGGAGTCTGAAAGGAGTGTTGAGGCATCGCTTCGTAACCCTGATGGCTTCCTTCGTAGTGCTCGCCGTGACCGGCTATATTTTCGTCATCATTCCCAAGGGATTTTTGCCCAGCGTAGATTCCGGGTTCATCGTCGGCTTCACTCTGGCCCAGCAAGGCATCTCATTTGATTCCATGCAACAGCACCAGAAAGTCGTGTCCGGGATTTGCGCCGTCGACCCGAATGTTGAATCCATCATGTCGTTCTCCGGCGTGGGCGGGCCAAGCCCCGGCGGCAATGGCGGCGTGGTCTTTATGGACCTGAAACCGCACCCGGAGCGTAAACTCACCACGGACCAGGTGATCAACCAACTGCGCCCCAAGCTGTTTACCGTCCCGGGAGTTCTGACGTTTCTGCAAAACCCGCCTCCCATTCAGATTGGCGGCCAGTTGACCCGAGGCTTGTACCAATACACGCTGCAGAGTCCCGATACGGCCGATCTCTATAAAGAGTCGCAGTCCTTTGTGAGCCAGATGGCGCGCCTGCCGGACCTGGTGGACGTCAATAGCGACCTCCAGATGGCGAATCCGCAAGCCAACGTGGTGATTGACCGCGATAAGGCCGCCACGCTGGGAGTGACTCCGGCTCAGATTGAGACAGCTTTATCCATCGCCTTTGGCGATAACCAGATCTCCACCATCTACGCCCCCGAGGATGAATACTGGGTGGTGGCTGAGCTTCTGCCTCAATACCAGCGAAACCCCACGGACCTTTCGGATCTGTACATCCGCTCTTCCAACGGCAGCCTGGTTCCCCTCGGCGCGGTGGCCAAGGTCACCGAAAATCTGGGACCGCTGGCCGTGAACCACACTGGGCAGCTCCCTTCGGTGACAATTTCCTTTGACTTGAAGCCCGGCGTCTCGCTCGGGCAGGGCGTCAGCGAAGTGGACCAGCTTGCGCACAAGGCGCTGCCCGCCAGTATCGTCACGAATTTCCAGGGGACAGCGCAGGAGTTTCAGAAATCCATTGGCAGTTTGGGATTCCTGCTGATCATTACCATTGTGGTGATTTACATTCTGTTGGGCGTGCTCTATGAGAGTTTCATTCATCCCATCACCATTCTTTCCGGCTTGCCTTCGGCGGGCCTGGGCGCCTTGTGGTGCCTGATGCTCTTCAAGATGGACCTGGACCTCTACGGCTTTGTGGGCCTCATCATGCTCATCGGCATCGTCAAGAAAAACGCCATCATGATGATCGACTTCGCTCTGGAAGCCGAGCGCAAGGAAGGCAAGAGCACGGTGGACGCGATTTATGAAGGCTGCCTGATCCGCTTTAGGCCGATCATGATGACCACCGTGGCGGCGTTTGTGGGCACACTAC
>JBOGKI010000160.1:0-8665 GCA_050745605.1 Terriglobia bacterium
ACTTGCGCTAAAGATATTGCCCCAATAGCTTATGCTAGAAACGGATTCACGGCGCGCACGGTGCCATACAGCCGGTCATGCTCAAAATCTTCGGAAAGCAACTCTGAAAGGCCGTAATGCTCGGCATAGGCCCAGAGATGTGCGTCATACCAGGAAAGTTGATAGGCTGCGGCGCCGCGCAGCGCGGTGCGGACCAGCGATTCGTTGGGGTACAGTACCATGAACTGATCGAGCATTTGCTCCGCCTCCCGATAAGCCGCTGACGGAGACATCGAAGGGGCACGGCCGGCTCGGGACCGGGTGACCACCGCTACGAACTCACTGATTGCCTGGTGAGGAATGCGCAAGGAGTCGTCTGCAACGCCACGCCTCAGCAATGCCGTGGCAATCGCCTGTTTTTCCGGGAAGGCTGAATCGAAGCGGTAGACGAGAATATTCGTATCAACGAGAGCGGCCACGGGCGTAAAGGTCCTCTCGTCTCCAGCCCCGAGCGATCTCGTGGGGCTTGGCTGGACGTTCAAGCGGGGTTTCGATTTCTTCGGGGTTCGCTTGGCGTTGCCGCTGACGCTCCGTAGCCTGGTCAAATAGTCTCAGCCGCTCTTCCACGCTGCGAAGGTGCCGACGGGCGCTTCGGGAATTCTGAGGAACCACACGGATCACGTCGCCAGCGGGAATCCACTCAAGCTCGTCTCCTGGCCGGATGCCATACTGGTCCGCGATGGCTTTGGGGACCGTCAATTGCAGTTTGCTAGTGACCTTACCCATATCCTTACTATAGCAAGGATTCAATCCTTGTCAACGGGCGGTAGTGTCCCCCGATCCGTCGATAGCGGCGCTGAGAGGTGGTCGCCGGCTGGCACAGACTCCTGACTTTGGGAGTCTGCGAGCCTGAAGGGGCCTTTGAATTCCATTCAACGCTCTGTAGCCTTTGGACAAAGCAGCGCCGAAAGCGCTCCGAGCCGAAAACCGGGATGCGGCGGTAGGTGCTGGCCGTCAGGAATTGCAGTTCACCCGGACCGTAAAAGCGATGATACAAGGGCATGGCGGGCAGGAGTATACTCCCCGGGAGGCTGGGCCCGAAAAGAAAGTTCCTTCGGAATCGCAGACTCCACAAGGCAGGAGTCTGCGCCAGCCGGCGCATCAAAGCATGGCATTTCATGTTGGCCCTGTGTTTCGGCGGAAGGGAGTTCAATGATTAGCATAATGAAAAAGGCGGGCGTCGTGATGGCGCTCGCCACTTTGACCAGCGCGTACGGCAGTGCTCAAGGGTCCTGGGGCAGGGTCTATCACAATGAAAGGCTAAAAGTTGTCACCTACCCAGACCGGCCCATAGTTCGGAACTCTATGTACGTAGCAGTTGAGGGCATCTTAGTTCCGGAATCAAAAGAGCCGAGTAAGGCGTTGGTTTTCCCACAACAGATGAGAATCGAGTGCCATAACCACGGGTCGGACGAAAAAGAATGCTTAGTGATCGCGCTCACTCTCGTCCCCGTAAAGGGTATCATCGGCATTGGAGACATCGACACCGAGGATTGGGAAATTGACACATGGGGCGCCGACGGCCTTGTTGCCTCGTATGTGAGCGACGTCGGCATTCTCGACAAATGTCAGCGACACCTATTGACTATAGACTTTCGATCAGGTGCGGTTTCTCTGGAGGACATTCCAACCCACGGGAAGGGCTGTGAGGCATTTACAGAAACTGACTCTTACCGCCTTTTGTACGGGCACTATTATGTGGACACCACACCGAACAACGATTGGGACAAGGCAGCCAAAGGTGGGAAGAAATGAGTCCTTTGTTTCAGAATAAAGAATGCAATACTATGCCCTTCAGCAAGCGCTTCTGGGATCAGGGTAGGAGGTGATCGTAATGTATTCTGGTCTAACGGAAGCAATTGCTCTAATTGGTGCTGTAACAGGGGTAGCTGGTACGGTCTTGGGCATCGTGAATTACCTTCGGGACAAGCCCAAGATTGTGGTGAATTTACAGTGGGATTGTGCCTCCCTAAACAGTCCGCGATACGACCCAAAGAAGCTGTGGGGCATCGCTAGCGTCTCAAATGTCGGACGCCGGCCTATTTACATTCGAGTTGCGAATTTGGAACTGCCCAGGGGGTACAATGACACGCACCTCGTAATCAACGAGGGAATCGCCGGAACTAAACTTACCGAGGGGGACGCTCCGGCCACTTACGTAATTTGCCAAGACGGGATGGAGAAGTACAAGAAAGATTGGAATCATATCCGAGCCGCTGTATTCGACACGGCAGGAAAGGCTTATCGGTCAAAAACCACAAAAGGCAGGCCTCCCTCTTGGGCGCGATAAGCAAGTAGCGCGGACCGCCGCCTTGTGGTCCGCCGACTGGCGCAGACTCCTGCCTTTGGGAGTCTGCGATCCCGAAGGGACTTCTTGAATGGGACTTCAATGCAGCCGGTCCATACGCAGGATGGACGCGTCCTCCCGATAATAAAACCTCCAGCTTGACCACGGCCAGTCGGCGGGTGAGCTCACCAATCCACGCACCACCGGGTTGTTGTGCATAGTGTCCAGCTTCTCTTGGAATTTCTTCTCGGAGAAGACATTGAAGGGATAGAAGCGGCGCTGCCACAAGCGGTAATGCGACTCGTCGTGTACGGTGGGCGGCAGCCGCAGGTGGGCCAGCGTTTTCCGGCACCGGGGATGCTCTGCGTTGCCGCGCACGGTTTTGAGGATGCGCTGGGCTGATTCCTCCTTCAGCGCCTTCATAATCGCTGGGGTGGTTTCCGCCGGTTCGGGCCGGATCAGCAGATGGAAATGCTCCGGCATCAGCACCCATCCGACCAGCAGGCAGCGCATCTCCTCGCGCACCTCCTCAAGCCTTTGGACAAAGCAGCGCCGAAAGCGCTCCGCGCCGAAAACCGGAATGCGGCGGTAGGTGCTGGCAGTCAGGAATTGCAGTTCACCCGGACCGTAAAAGCGATGATACAAGGGCATGGCGCGCAGGAGTATACTCCCCAGGAGGCTGGGCCCGAAAAGAAAGTTCCTTCGGAATCGCAGACTCCCCAAGACAGGAGTCTGCGCCAGCCGGCGCCGAGCGAGTATGTGGGTCGGTTCGACACGTCACTGCAAGTACGGCGGCCACGGCTTCAACTTCTACCAAGATCGACATAGGAAGGAGGAAATCTGATGAGCACGGTCACAACAAAAGACGGAACGCAGATTTACTACAAGGACTGCGGCAAAGGACAGCCGATCGTGTTCTCGCACGGCTGGCCTCTGAGCTCCGACGCTTGGGACGGCCAAATGCCTTTCCTCGCGCAGAAGGGCTTCCGTGTAGTTGCGCATGACCGGCGTGGCCATGGCCGATCCAGCCAAGCTTCTTCCGGAAACGACATGAACGGCTATGCCGACGATCTTGCGGCCGTCATCGAGGCGCTCGATCTCAAGGACGCCACGCTGGTGGGCCACTCCACCGGAGGCGGGGAAGTCGCGCGCTACATCGGCCGCCACGGGACGAAGCGGGTCGCCAAAGCTGTCCTCGTCTCCGCCGTGCCGCCGGTCATGGTGAAGTCCGCGGCCAATCCGGGGGGCCTGCCGATGGAGATGTTCGATAAGCTGCGGAGCGACATCAACAAGGACCGCTCGCAATTCTACAAGGACCTGGCGGTGCAATTCTATGGAGCCAACCGGCCTGGGGCACAGGTCTCCCAGGGCACGCTGGATCAGTTCTGGCTCTGGAGCATGCAGGCCGGCCTCAAGAACGCCTACGAAAGCATCAAGGCCTTCTCCGAGACCGAAAAGCCACAGCAGCATGCGAGTAACGCAGCGTAGCAAAGTCAGCGAACAACCCGCTGCTGCCCTCTCCGAACCGGACGCGCGGGCTTTCTGCCTCCAGCTCTCGCCGACGCCCTCGCCACATGCCCGCACCCGGCCGGCTTGTCCGGTTGGAAATCGGCGCCAACATTTCCCTTGCAGGCTATTCGGGCGCCGAGGGCAGCGTCACTGCGGCAAACTGCACCTCTGCAGACTTTTTTAACTCCTGCGAAGGCGGACGATGGTTGTATACTTCCCCTTTTTCAGGAGGCTAAAAAATGAAAACTAGCTTCTCCAACGGTTCTCGTATCTTGTTTTTCTTATTGGCGGCCGCCGTCCTTGCCGCCCTCGGCGCCGCGGCGCCTGCGCAGCAGAAAATGTCCGCAGCGGAAATTGATAGCCGCGTCAACGCCATGCTCAGCAAGCTAACTCTCGAGCAGAAAATTGAACTCATCGGCGGTGTCGACGAAATGTTCACACACGCCATACCGCAAATCGGTCTGCCTCGGCTCAAGATGTCCGACGGACCGGTGGGCGTGCGGACGTGGGGTCCAACCACGGGTTACGCGGCAGGGATCGGCCTGGCGGCCTCGTGGGACACAGCCCTCGCCCGTCGCGTCGGTGTGTCCTTGGGACAGGACGCGCGAGCCCGGGGCGTGAATTTCCTTCTCGGCCCCGGCGTGGATATCTACCGCGCACCCATGAACGGCCGCAACTTTGAGTACTTCGGCGAGGACCCCTACCTCGCCTCGCGCATCGCCGTCAACTACATTGAAGGCGTGCAGAGCCAGGACGTGGTCGCCACCATCAAGCACTACGCGCTGAACAATTCCGAATACGACCGCCACAACGTCAACTCCATCGCGGACCCGCGCACCCTGCGCGAGATTTACCTGCCCACTTATGAGGCGGCCGTCAAGGAGGCGCACGTAGGCGCGGTGATGGACTCCTACAACCTCGTCAACGGTGAGCACTCCACCCAGAACGTTTTCCTGAACACCGACGTGCTGAAGAAGGATTGGGGTTTTCGCGGCATTCTGATGTCCGACTGGGGCGGCACCTACAACGGCATAGCCGCCGCCAACCGCGGGCTTGACCTCGAAATGCCTTCGCCACGTTTTATGAACGCGCGGACGCTCCTGCCCGCCCTCCAGGACGGCAAAGTCACCGTCTCAACCATTGACGATAAAGTCCGCCGCATTCTGCGTGTGGCGCTGGAGTTCGGCTTCTTCAACCATGACCAGACGGACCTCGGCATTCCGCTCTACAACCAACAGTCCCGCGCCACGGCTCTCCAGTCCGCCGAAGAAAGTATCGTGCTTCTTAAAAATCAAGGCCACCTGCTGCCGCTCGATGCGGCGCGGGTTCATACCATCGCCATCATCGGCCCGGACGCCTTTCCGGCCGTGCCATCCGCCGGCGGCAGCGCCTTGATCACCTCTTTCGCACCTGTGAGCTTCCTCACCGGCCTCAGCAACACGCTGGGCGCGGGGACCAAGGTTGTCTGGAGCCGCGGCGTCAAGGACCTGAACACAATCTTTGGCGGCAGCAGCTTCGTTACGGACGAGCAGGGCGCCCACCACGGCCTGAAGCAGGAGGAGTTCGCCGGTGGCAGTTTCACCGGCCAGCCCGCGAACGTAAGCACGGTGCGCGGCGTGAATTCACTATCCGGCTTCCAGTGGGCGCCAGCCGCCAAGGTGAAGCGCGCCATTCGTTGGACGGGCTTCTACATTCCCAAGACTTCCGGGCCGCAGCGATTTATCGCCGGCGCCATCGGGCCGGACACCTACCAGCTCTATGTGAATGACAAGCTGGTGCTGGAGGAGACGACGCACGAAGGCCAGGCGCCGCAGTGGGTGGATATCGATCTGCCTGGCGGCAAACCGGTTCCCGTCCGTTTTGACTACCTGCCGTATTCGAGCTCCGTACGGGCCGGCCTAGGCGTGGTTCCGGCGGCGGAGATGCTGGAGCCGGACGTCAAGAACATCGCTGCGCTGGCGGACGCCGTCGTGGTGTCGGTGGGCTTTTCCCCGCGCACCGAATCGGAAGCTTTCGACCGCGCCTACCGGCTGCCTCCCGGCCAGGATGATTTGATCAAAACCGTGCTCGCCGCCAACCCGCACACCATCGTGGTGCTCGCCGCCGGTGGCAGCGTGGACACCAGCGAGTGGATCGGCCGCGTGCCCGTATTGGTCCAATCCTGGTATGGCGGAACCGAAGCGGGACGCGCCTTGGCCCAAGTTCTGCTCGGCCGGGTGGACCCCTCCGGCCGGTTGCCCATCAGTTGGGAGCGCCGCCTTGAAGATAATCCCTGTTATAGGAATTACTACGAGGAACCTGGCACTCACGATGTGAACTACCGGGAAGGCATTTTCCTGGGTTATCGCTACTACGACCGCAGTAGCGTCAAGCCACTTTTCCCCTTCGGCTTCGGTCTCTCCTACACCACGTTCGCCTTCGGTCACCTGACCGTCACACCCACCGGGGCCCGGGCGGACTCGCCCGTCACCGTCAGCTTCGACGTGAGCAACGCCGGCCATCGCGCCGGTGCCGAAGTCGCGCAGGTCTATATCGGCGACCCATCGGCTACCGTGCCGCGTCCCGTCAAAGAGCTGAAGGGCTTTGCCCGCGTCGAGCTGAATCCCGGCGAGACGCAACACGTCTCACTCCAACTCAACCGCCGCTCCCTGGCTTACTGGGACGTGAACTCCAAGAGCTGGAAAGTGGATCCCGGAAAATTCGTGGTCTACGTGGGGGGCTCTTCAGCCGCGGTGCCACTGAAGGCGGATTTCACGGTCCAGCCGTGACCCGGATTAACCGGCAATGGCCGTGTGCTCCATCACCGGTCAGGTAATTCGCGCCGAAGGCAAACTTTCGGGGGCATGTTTCTGCGCATCGGCCCAGGCATCGTTGCTGGCTGGCGCGCTCGTGGGCGCTCTCGGCGCGGTGATGGGTACGCTCGGGGGCTATCAGGCCCGGACGCGCCTGGTGAGCGGTCTCAAGGTCAGGGACGTCTTCGTTGCCGTGCCCAAAGACCTGGTCGCGATCGGCTTCGCATTTCTGCTCATGTTCATAGGGTAGGACCGGTCTACCCGTCAGGCAGCGCGGCGGACAGCGGTTGTATCCAAAGCCATCAGAAACCATCTTATACTTCTTACCTCGGGTAGCCTGGTCGCATCGGCGTCTCGACGAGAGGCCGGGTGGGTTTCTTGGGTCGAGGTCTTTATGGCGAAACCGGCGATCCTTACCGTAGACGACGACGCCGAAGTGCTGCGCGCCATCGAGCGCGACCTCCGGCATCAGTATGCCGAGCGCTACCGGGTAGTGCGCGCCGAATCCGGCGCTACAGCCTTGGAGGGCCTGCAGGGGCTCAAGCGGCGGAACGCGCCGGTGGCATTGCTTCTGGCAGACCAGCGGATGCCCGAAATGACCGGGGTGGAATTTCTTGGTCAGGCGATGGGGCTTTTCCCGGACGCCAAGCGCGTCCTGCTCACGGCCTACGCTGACACCGACGCGGCGATTCGCGCCATCAACGACGCCAAAATCCAGCACTACCTGCTGAAGCCCTGGGACCCACCCCAAGAACATCTCTACCCAGTCCTCGACGACCTTTTGGACGATTGGCGGGCGTCGTTCCGGCCTCCTTTTGAAGGTGTCCGCGTTTTGGGCAGTCGCTGGTCCTCGCGTTCTTACGCCCTAAGGGACTTTCTAGCGCGCAGCCAGGCGCCCTACCGATGGCTCGATATCGAGACCGCGGAACGAGATCCTGAGATGCGCCGCCTCGTAGAGGTCGTCGGAACGGACGCGTCGCGCCTGCCGATGGTGTTCTTCCCGGATGGCACATCTCTGGCTGACCCAAGTACCGGGGAATTGGCCGAAAAACTGGGGCTGCGCGTGCGGCCCGAGCTGGCCTTCTACGACTTGGCGATCGTGGGCGGCGGTCCGGCCGGCCTGGCGGCGGCAGTTTACGGCGCCTCGGAGGGCCTGCGCACGGTGATGCTCGAAATGGAAGCGCCGGGCGGCCAGGCCGGGATGAGCTCGCGCATCGAGAACTACCTGGGTTTTCCCTCCGGATTGAGCGGTGGCGACCTGGCGCGGCGCGCCGTGGCCCAGGCAAAGCGTTTCGGCGTCGAACTCCTTGCTCCGCAGCAGGCCGTCGCCGTTCGCGTGGAAGGCTCGTCACGGATGGTCAAGTTGGCGGACGGAACCGAGCTGGGTTGTAAGGCGTTGCTGATCGCGACGGGCGTTTCCTACCGCAGGCTGAACGTGCCCGGCGCGGAACGGCTGCAAGGTTGCGGCGTCTACTACGGCTCGGCAATGACCGAAGCCATATCGAGCAAGGATGAGGATGTCTACATCATCGGTGGCGCCAACTCCGCAGGCCAAGCGGCCATGTATTTCTCGAAGTATGCGCGACAGGTGGTGATGCTGGTCCGCGGAGCGTCACTCTCCGCCACCATGTCGCAGTACTTGATCGACCAGATCAAACAAACGCCGAATATCCAAGTGGAAACTCGCGCCTGGGTTGTGGAAGTCCACGGAGACGAACGCCTCGAGGCCATCTCAATTCACTGCGGGGACAGCGACCAGACCGAAAGAGTACCCGCGAACGCCCTCTTTGTCTTCATCGGCGCCGAACCCAAAACGAATTGGCTGGCGGGCGTGGTGGAGCGCGACGAGCGCGGCTTTATCCTCACCGGAACGGATCTCCTGCGCGACGGGAAGCGGCCCCAGGGATGGCCGCTGGACCGTGACCCCTTTTTGCTTGAAACCAGCGTCCCGGGCATCTTCGCTGCGGGCGACATCCGCCGCGGATCGATTAAGCGGGTCGCATCCGGCGTGGGCGAAGGCTCGATTGCAGTGCAGTTC
>JBOGKI010000161.1:0-8650 GCA_050745605.1 Terriglobia bacterium
GTACATCATGCCGTGAATCATGCCAAAATCATCGTCTTCGTTGCCATCGACGCCGGGCGCCAGTTCCCAAATGAACGTTCGAACCCCAGCGGCGCGATCGTAAACCAAGTCTCGCGGAATGTACTTAACCTGTACGGACGCGTCGGAGTTAACCCACGCCGGGATGGAGTTGGACTCATCATCCCAGAACTGAATGTCCGGGCGAATTCCCGGAAAATGACGAACCATCTCCCGC
Organism: Terriglobia bacterium; assembly: GCA_050745605.1. Lineage (GTDB taxonomy): Bacteria > Acidobacteriota > Terriglobia > UBA7540 > UBA7540 > CALCEB01. Next base: position 236 of record JBOGKI010000161.1, read on the forward strand.
AGCAGCCGGGAGGATTCTCGCGCATGAGGCGGAGTGTCCAACGCTTCGGGATTCAGATTATGTCCATAATCGGGGTAAACATGATAGGCAAAGACATCGATATCAGGACCACACCGGCAGGCTGCCAACGCCTGGCGCGGAAAATCCCGTTCCGTACCCCCAAAAGCGCCAAAGACCACCTTGGCTTGGGCGTCCGTCTGGTGAATCGCGGCGGCAACAGCCTTCGCGAAGTGTCCGTATTCTGTCGCGTTCTCATGCGGATTCCAGAAGGGCTCCGGCTCATTCCAGATCTCGTAGTATTGGATTCGGCCCCGGAAATGGTTCACCATAAATTTCGCGTATCTTACAAAGGCCGCGATTTGCTCCGGGGTCTTGGGCGGCCAATAAACGGAAAAGATGCCTCGGTCCGGGTTGTGCTCCGTACCCGGCTCAGGAATAATCGAATCAGGTAGCCGTCCGGCGCGCGAGGTGTACATCGGATTGCCGTAGAGGAGCTGGAGCTCCACATGAACCCCGTTGTCCACTAGAGAATTGATATAGTCGTCCACGTGCGGCGGAATCGCCAAGACTCCCCGCTTCTGCTCCACCCAATCCCAGCTCGTGAAATCCGTGCTGTTCTCATACTGGCCGATCCGGGCCCACTGTATGCCGGCGTCAAACATTCGAGTCCACCACCAGCGATTCCACGGGAGATAGGGCAGACGAGGCATCGGCACGTTGACGCCAAACCCATCGTGAATTTGGGACGAGCGCTTGAGCGGCACATGGCTGGGCTCGGTGCCTGCGTTGCCGTCCGCAGCAATCCCCGTGCTGACCGAGCCAAGCATGGCGCAACAAACCGCGGCCAGAGCCAACCCACGGCATCGTGCGCCCAAACAGGTGTTTCCTTGAAGGAAATTCATCATTATTCCCCAAATCAAAATAGGAATTTTGCCGCACGCTGACCAATGCGCCCATCGCCGGCGTTGGTTACCACGTCGAAGGCCGAATTGTTAATGTCCTCGCTTGAGCACCGCCGCCACCACGGAAACCCACATATAAGCAGGGACAATCACCTCCTGCCCGGACCTACTCCGAGCGCCGCGAGCGCCGTATTCAGAGCGCCCGTGCCGCTGGTTACGGCAATGGCGCCGGAAACTCCGAGAGCTGCGGCGAATTCACATTCAAAGGTTTCCACTTCCTTTCGCAAATCGATACCGTAGTAACGAAACAACGAACGGCTCTTAAGAAGTCGTGAGGCGGCCTCAACGTCCTCTTCGGCCATCTGATGAACACCTGGGAATTCCAAGGGCAACGGCTCTGTCCGAACGGGTTTGCCACCCTCGACCGCCAGCCTTTCGTGCCTTGGTTCTTGAGATTTCAGGGTCAGAATTTCATGGTCTTTCATACGAATCCCTCAGGAGTTGGTGCGTTTGCTGGTGCCCCTTCCGGGCAAGCGTCGCCCAGCGGTGTTCCCGACCTAATATGACAGTTTGAGGTGATTGTCAACCGGAATCGCAACCTATGTTTTAAATGAGAACTAACGTGGCAAGGTCCGTGGTTTCTGATGGCTATTTAGTTGAAACATAAAGTATAAATTACTGTCTCTCGCTCCATCTGTCATGGAAGAATCCGGGCTTAAGCGCCGCTGCTGTTGAATTCCTGCAACCGTTGGTTCCAGGCGTCCACCACCCAAGTATTGCCGCCCGCGTCGGCGGCAATGCCGTTAGGTCCGTCAAACTGGCCGTTGCCACTGCCTGATGAACAAGCGCCCGAGGACCATCCCAACGGTGTGATAAATGTTCGGCCACTGTTGAACTCCTCCACCCGGTTGTTGCCATTGTCCGCCACCCAGACGTTGCCGCTTGGATCAACGGTGATATAAAAGGGTTGATTGAAGTAGCCGCTGCTGCTGATGGCCCGGCAGGCGGGACGGCCAGGATCAGGGCAGCCGGATGGGATCGTCAGACGCCGGCCCGTCGTGGTGAGAGAAATCCGGTCGAGATAATGGCCGGTGAAAAACTCTTGAAGGACTCGCACCCTTGGACGGTCAATTTTTTCCGGGTTCGAGTTGCTCTCTGTGTATTTTTTTCGGGAACGGCTGATCCCCGCAGGCCACCGCCTTGAAGCGATAAGTGTTTATACGACAACGAGATACATCGAAGCATGCACCTTCGTCGCTTCGTTCGATCTGTGGCCATACGATTGCACTGAGAACAAGCGTAAGCCGCGATCCAAAGAGTTCGTAGACTCAGCTCAGCGCCGAATGGGTTTTTCAATGTCGCGTTCAGCATCCCAAGAGTAACGAGGAAACGATGATGGCGGAGAGAATGAGGATTCTGATGGCTTACGATGATTCTGAGCCGGCTCGCGGTTTGGAGTGGCTTCTGCGCAGTCTGGGAGTGCTAACGACTCGAACCCGGAGTTGCAACGAAACTCAATCTCAACTGTCGCAGTCCTCCTTGCCCCACGCCATTTTTGCCGCCCCCCGCCTTCCGGACGGCGGATGGTCCGATCTACTTCGCTCCGCGCACGAGATTTCTTCGAGTTTGCCGGTTATCGTGGTGGGTAGCCAGCCCGACGTCAAGCTTTACCTGGACGTTGTTGAAAGCGGAGCTTTTGACTTTGTCGCACCACCTTATGTTGCGTCCGACCTCCACCATGTGCTCGAATCCGTTGCTCTGAACACGGGTTTTAGCAATCCTACCGCCGTCCGCCAACCCCTGACGGCAGCCTGATTTTCCCGCATTTCCACCCACCCTACTGCTGCGGGGACCCTGGCAAAAGCCGGGTTCCCGCCAGCCCTCCGAAAAAGCTGTCAGCCATCAGCGACCAGGAACAGCAAAGGAACACAAGCTCAGAAGTGAACGCGGGTCGTTATGAGTTGAAATGCTTCGCTGCGGTTCAGGGGGGACACTAACCGATAAAACATGCTTTGCATACTACGGTGATCCGATCCCCTCAATGAGCAACGGCAGCCCGTTTCTGCTGGATCATATGCAATGCAGCTCTCGCGGTCGAGTTTTGAGGTGAGAGGCGCAAAGCGTCCTGAATCTTCTCCAAGGCTCGGGCGTAGTGGCTTTGGCTGGCTAAAATCAACCCCCAGTTCAAATAGGCCTCAGCATATTCAGGATCGTCGAGGGTGGCTGCTTCAAACAACCCAACGGCTTCAGAATACTTGCCCTGCTTCCCTTCAAGGACACCCAGGTTGTTCTCTGCTTCGACGAAGTGAGGGCTCAATTGCAGCGCTGTTCGGAATTCCTGTTCAGCATCGGCCGTCCGCCCGCCACGCAGGAGCAGCATCCCAAGCCGGTTATGCGCTTCCGCCAGGTTCGGTTGAAGTTCAACGGCACGGCGAAGCTCCTCCTGCCCGTCCTTGTAGTCATAGAGGTCTAAAAGTGCGAGCGACAGGTTATAGTGGAGCCGCGCGTCGGTGGGATTCAACTGTACGGCTCGCCGGTAGAGGTCAGCGGCCTTGCGAGGTTTGCCCTCTTTAAGAAGCTCACCGGCCTGCTGATTGAATGCTCCGGTGGCCAGAGCGTCGGCCTGCTGTTGCTTTACCCTCTGAAGCTCCTTGAAATCTTCCGCCGCGGCATGGGGATCGGTCTTGGAGAGCAGAATCCCAAGCTCGTAGATCGCCGCGGAGTCATCGGCGTTCAGCCTGATGGCCTCCCTGAGCTGCTCCGTGGCCGCCCTGGTGTCATCCAAACGAGCCAGGCAGAAACCCAGGTTGAAATGTGCGGCATAACTCTGCGGATCCATCTTCACGGCCCGTTCAAGCAACGGAGCGGCCTGAGAATACTTGCCCAGCTTGCGGTAGGCTTCACCCAGCAGTTCGTATCCCTTCGGGTCGTCAACTTCCCGGCTTACGTAGGGGATCAGTACCGGGACAGCCGCACTGACCTGATTCAACCCCAAGAGAACCTTGGCCAGAGATAACCGGGCGCTGTCGTTCCCGGGATCAGCCTTTAGGGTCTGCCGGTACTCGCTCGCCGCTTTTGCGAATTCCTGCTCATGGGCGAAGGCGTTGGCAAGCTCGAAGTGATAGGTCGCGGAATCCGGCTGGGCCGCGGCGAGCTCGCTGAGTAGACTCGCGGCGCTCCCATAGTCCTTCAGTCCGAAGTAAGCAAAGGCCAGTTGTTCGTGGAGACTTTGCGAAAGGGGTGGTTGCGGCGAATAAGACAGTGACTTCCTCAGATAGTAAACAGCGGCGGCGTAGCGTCCTTGCTGAATGAGGACCTTCGCAAGGCTCAGCGTCGCTGCAGCAAAATTCGGGTGATCTTGCAGAATGGCGCGCAGATGACCGGCAGCCTCGTCGTCGTTCCCCTGGTCTGCAAGCGCCAAAGAAAGATTGTATTGCAATTTCCAGAGGCTCGGGTCCAGCCTTATGGCTTCTTCAAAGAGTGGAATCGCGCAATCCGGCCGATGGTTTTCAGCATAAGCGGCGCCCAGGGCATTCAGTTCGCGCGCAGATGGGCGAGAGCCCAACGACTGAAGCTGCTTGGAGACTGCTGATGATTTTACTGCTGCTTCCTGACAGGGTTTCGATAGAAGATGGATATTTGAATGGTGCGCAGCATCGCTCGAAACCGCCTGCGCCGCGCGCTGGCCCGAGATTGGAACTGCTCCCGGGATGGCGGTGACTGCCAGCAGGAGAACGATGAGTGAGGCGTACGCCGTTCGTTTCATACCCGGCAGAAGCATAACCCGACTTCACAACCGGATTCCAGCCGTTGCGTTTTCAGACGGCGTCGAGAAACACGGCACCTCGAGATGAAATACGCACCTCACCCCTACCCTCTCCCCGCAGGCGGGGAGAGGGTAGCACGGGAAAGCAGTGCTTCCGGTCGTGGCGGGCGACGGACGCCGGGCTGTCCCGAGTTTTCGGAACACATGATTGCCGTGCTATCGTGCTCACCAATAGAGCTTCAGCCCGAACTGGATCTCGCGCTGCGTATTTGCAGTGCTCAGGACATCGCCGTAAGTCGGATCGCTAAAGTTGCCGTCCGGCGGGCCAAATACCGGAATGTTAGCTAGGTTAAATGCTTCGGCCCGGAACTCTAATTTGGTTAACTCGCCGAACGGAAGCGGGAACTCACGGAAGACTGAAAAATCCATGTTTCTGCGCCAATCTGCTTGGAGCATGTTCCGGCCCTCATTGCCGAACGTGAAGGGAGCGGGAACGGCGAATGCTGCTTTGTTAAACCAATTGGTAAGCGTCTGCTGCGGCGGATTCAGAGGTTGGCCCGTGAGATCCATCCTCTCATAGAAGCCATTACCGATGTTGGCGATGTCTCCGGGAACCACCGTTTCATAAACTTGCCCGTTCGAAAGCGAGAGTATCCCGTTCACCTGCCAGCCAGCCGCCAGATAGTTCAAAGCACGATTGCCAGATACCCATTTCCCGGCTCTGCCAAAGGGAAGAGCATAGACCCAACTCAGGGAGAAAATATTCGGCAGATTGGCATCGTCTACCGCTCGTTCATTCTTCAGATTATACGGGTTCTCAGGGTTACAACCTTGCTCAAAGAAGCCGCCACACTCGTCCATGGCTTTGGACCAAGTGTAAGAAAGCAGATAGGACAAGCCGTGACTTGTCTTTCTATCCAGCGAAAATTGTAAGGCATTGTAAGATGCGGTTCCAAACGGCCTGTCCCAGGGCGTGCTGGGAAAATATGGCCAAGGCGCCCGCGACTGAGGCGGGCCCGTGCCGGGCTGGAGCGCAGTGTTATAAAACGCTCCGACGCTCACTCTGCTGTCTTCTGAGCCCACATAGTTCGCCGTGAGGATCGTACTCAGGTTCAGCTGCTTCTGAATGCCCAGATTCCATTGGTTGGAAAGTGTATTTTCCCAATTAGGGTCCGGACACTGGCAAGCTTCGTTCGGAAAGGGGCTTGGGTATATGACTCCCGTGCCCAGATGCAAGGGGTCGTTTATAAGCGCCGTGGGAACCGTCGGATTAATATCCGCCAAACTGAGATTGGCTACGTCCGGCCAATTGCCTCCTAGATTTGTATCAATTTGGTTGATCGCCGCCCAGTTGTCAAAAAATCTGCCGAACCCAGCCCTCAGCACTGTCGTGGGCGTTAGTGCATACGCTAGCCCCAGCCGAGGCTGCCAGTTGTCATAGCTATTGTTGATGATCTTGCCGTTGGGCGACACAATGACATGAGCCGGCGCCGTACCTCCGGGGAGACATGGCGCCCCTTGCGTTGATGAACAGGGCGGAGGTATCCGCTGCAGGATGTAGGTTCCATAATTGAAGTTATAATCACCTACCATATTATTGCCATCCTTGTTGCTTCCGAAAGGAGGGATGAGGGTCACATCATACCGAAGTCCGAGATTTAAAGTCAGCTTGTCCGTCACTTTCCATTGATCCTGAAAATAGGCTCCGTCAATCCAACTGCTGTAGAGGGTCTTGTAGGTATTGTTCTTTTCGGAGGAGTCAGGAATACCCAAGAGAAAAGAAGCGAGAGTACTCCCACCAGTTCCGGCCTCAAGATTGGACGTTTCATACGGCGAGTATACAGAATTGCTAGATGTACAAAGCAACTGAAAAGGATTAAGCGTAAAATCCGCTCCCGTCCTGAGGATGTGGCGCCCCTGGATCTTTGAAAGATCTCCCTTCCATTCATAGACGTCAGAAAAGTGTCCGTCGCTGATGTACTCACCGCCCGTACTATTCAAATATCCTGGCATGTTCTCCAGCGGAATGGCTGTGTAACCGTTCTTGAAGGTAACCCAATTGGGCTGGAACCCGGCTTGCTGCAGGAAGTTTGGCGGCGCGCTAATGTAGGTATTGTTTGAGTTGGACTGGTTACTATTGCGGGAGAACATCAATTGAACCACGGCATTTCCGCCAAAAGTGTGGGTCCAACTCGAGGAGAGCTGATAGGCGTGGAAATAACTTTCAGCCCGCAAACCCTTATATCCTCCTGAACCAAATATGGTCTGAGCCAGTCCCGTGTATCGAACAAAGAGGCTGTCATTGGTTCCGATTTGTTCATCAAGGCGGAGACTCGGTTCGTCCTGTCGCGTTGCTGTGGGCGTGGTGTCTCGGCCATTGGTGCCGGGCACACCCGTGTTGATCGGTGCGGGGAACAGTGTCCGAGCGTAATACTCGGCTGTAGGGTTCAGCAGATTCTGCGGGATCTGATTGTTGGGGAAAGGGTCCCTGATGTACTGACCGGGCTTGTTCGGATCAGGTCGCGTACTGAAAGGATTGTAAACCGTCGTTCCGAGCCCGCTGAGGTCGCCGCTAAGTTCTGCGGGCGTGGGTACCAGATACACCGTCTCCGATGGAGTGACATCGCGGAAACCTTCATAAGCGGCAAAGAAGAAAGTCCTGTCACGGCCGTTATAGTGGGGAAGGATTATCGGCCCTCCAAGGGTTCCGCCAAACTGGTTTTGATGCAGGGGAGTCACGTTAGGAACGAAAAAGTTGCGGGAATCGAAGGCGGTATTCCGCACAAACTCCCAGGCGTCGCCATGAAACGCGTTGGTCCCCGACTTGGTGACCACGTCGATAACCCCTCCCGGGACTTGACCAAATTCAGAGTCATCATTGTGGGATTGCACCTTAAACTCCTGGACGTCGTCCATAATCGGCGGGATAGCGTACTCGCTGACGTAGGCAGCCTGATCGTTGCCTCCGTCCAACAAAAATAGATTGCTGCGATTCCGTTGGCCGTTCATCGAAGGGAAACTGAACGTGCCCAGCGGTGAAATTCCCCAGCCGAACGCATTTTGAGCAATATTGACCGGGCTTGCTCCCGGGCTTAACTGAAGTAGCTGGCTGAAGTTTCTCCCGTTCAAGGGGAGATCGTTCGCTTGACGGGTGTCGACCACTGACCCCAATTCGGCTGTTGAAGCTTCAACGCGGGAGCCGGCTGCCTGCACCGTCACCATCTGCCTCGTCGAACCAACCGGAAGAGTGAAATTAAAGGTTGCCGTTTGGTTAACATAGAGCGTGAATTCCTGCTGAGCAACGCTGGAGAAGCCTAGCTTGCTAGCTTCGATTGTATATCTGCTAGGGATGATGTTAACGAAAACATAGTCGCCTGCTGAGTCAGTCTCCGTGGTTCGCTTTACGCCCGTAGCGACGTTGGTTAACACCACCGACGCCCCCGGAATGGCAGCGCCGCTTGGGTCCTCCACGACGCCGTTCATCGCTGCACTCGCACGCTGTGCTCTCGCGACGCCTGCACAAAGCACGTAAAGGCCGATTAAAGCAACCAACATAAACCAACCGAGCTTCGCAACCCCAAACCCACGTGGCGAGACAGACATGACACGCCTCCTTTTGCGGTTCGTATCCCAAAAGTGTAATCAGCGTTCGGCAGGTAGCGGCAGTCGAGCGCAGCAGTGATAAATGGCCGCGATGAAAGTTTTCGGACTGCGGAATCCGAAGGCGCGGTGGCTGATGGACTTGAT
>JBOGKI010000162.1:0-8650 GCA_050745605.1 Terriglobia bacterium
CTCCCGAGCGGGTCACTCCGACCTGAGTATCTCCAAACGGCTGAGTTTCTCAGTTCGAAGTTCGGTATTGGGACGAAATACCCGGTAACTCCGAACTGACAAACTCTGAGCCTCTGGCCACCCTTGATGGAGATGGATTGCGGCGATAGTCGAGCGACGATGAGGAGGCAATGGAAGAATCGGGCTGAGTCGAGCGATGGTTCAATCGACCGCATCTCCCCGGCGCACCTTCCTTCCAGGCGTGACCACAGCCGCAGGTCTCGCTCAGGTCACGAGCGACGGCTTCGCCGCTTCCGGTTTGGCGGGGCAATCGGGTTCGATCCGTGTCGGCGAGCGGAAGTCGCGCACGATGACCGTTCGCCCGCACGCTGCGCCCGGTCACGCCACAAATTCGTTCAGCCCCATCGCGCGTGTGACTTCTGAAAACTCCGGCAGCAATCAGGGGGGCTCTTTTGCGGCCCAATTACGTTGGTGAGCTTCGGGCGCAAGCGATACCGATGGCAGTCCGGCCGGAAGAACAGCCACGCCGACCCTTATGGACTGCCCGTGACCGCCACTCTGTGAGGCAGGTCGGAGGCCTCGTTTACCCTTCCCTAGGCCTCGCCTAGGGTGTTTCGCGGTAAAGTGGACGGGATCACCACGCGCCCCTGACGGAGAAGCATGTTCAGGCAAGGAAGACTTTGAAACTCCCGCGCCCACTATCGCGTTTGCTTTGCACTCTCGGTGCTTTCGGCATTCTTGTGTTCTCAGTTCCGATTGCTGTCGTGCATGCAGGGCAGGACGGCACGACCGCGGAACGGCACGCCGACCGGGGCCTGGAGTTCGCAAAGGCGGGGGACCTTCCGGCGGCGGAGTCTGAGCTGCGCGCCGCCGTCGCTCGCGCCCCGAATAATGCCACGTATTTGGGCGATCTCGGGACTATCCTGGCGATGGAAGAGAAGTTCGCGGAGTCCGCGGAGTACCTCTCGGAAGCTGTGAAGCTCGACCCCGGCGCACTGGTGGTCCGGCAGAACCTCGCCGCCGACCTCTGGCGACTGCGGCGTTTCGCGGAGGCGAAAGAAAATCTTCGGATCATCCTCCGCGCCCAGCCTCACGATGAGCAGGCCATCCTGCTTCTCGGAATGGTCTCGGAGAATTCCAAGGACTATGCCGCCGCCGCACGGTTGCTCGGTTGTGTGCCCGCGCTCGTCCGCGAACGCCCGGAGTCCGTCGCGGCGCTGGCGCGCTCCTGGTACCACCTGGGTCAGAGGGAAAAGGCGCGAGAGACGCTTGAGGGTTTGCTCCACAACCCCACAGGCCCCGAGGGAATTTTCCTGGGCGGACGGGTGGCTGCCGAGGCCGGGGACGATGGAACGGCCGAGCGGCTGTTCATGGCCATTCCAGTCACTTATCCGCATCGCTCCAGGGTTGATTACAGCCTCGCTGTCGTTCGGTACCATGCCGGCCATTACGCGGAGGCCCAGAGAGGTCTGCAGGACCTCATTCATGAGGGTCACGAGACCGGTGAAGTCGATAACCTGCTCGGCTGGTGCTATGAAAAGCAGGGGAAGTCAAAGGAAGCGGTCTCTGCGCTCGAGAGTGCCATCGACCGCGATCCTAAACAGGAAAGTCAGTATTTGGACCTAGGCCACATTCTCTTAACCCACAAGCTGTATCCTGCCGCGCTCACGGTTGCCAAGCGGGGAGTGGTGAATCTGCCTGACTTCGCTGCCATTCTCGATCTCAAAGGCTCAGCCGAGTTGAAGATGAGCCAGTACACTGATGCCATCCGGTCTTATTCTCACGTCCGCCAACTCCAGCCGACGGATTCGGAAGCCGCGCTGGGCTTCGCTCTCGCCGAGGAGGGAGCGGGCATGACCCAGCAGGCCGCGCGAGCGTTCGAGCAAGGCATCCGCGAGTTCCCTCGCAATGCGCGGTATGATTTAGAATACGCGCTCATGCTTCTAGGACTCGCCCGCGCCGGTGACCGCGTTGCCGGGGTTCGCGGCGAGCGGTTGTTGAAGCAAGCCATCCAGTTAGACGGCTCGCTGGCAGAGGCGCACTACCAGCTTGGTAACATTGCGCTCGAAGGAGACGACACTGCCGAAGCGGTGCGGCAACTCGGAATCGCGGTCCGGATCGAACCGGATTCGAGCAAAGTTCATTTTGCGCTGGCCCGAGCCTACCGGAGGCTCGGCGAGCAGGATGCCGCTCGGCGGGAAATGGCGCTGTTCCAGAGCCTGAAGCACCAGGAAGAGCAATCCGCTCAGTTCGCCTCGCCCGCCGGCATGGCTCGTGAGTAGCATGGCACGAGTTTTGGGCGGTAGCGAAACCCTGGAGCACGGTAGTAAGCGATGGTGCGAAGACGATTCTTGCAAGTCTCAGCGGGGCTTGTGACCGCCGCGGCGCGGCGGCTGAAGGCCTCGCTTCGGGCGGCGCCGCCGGTGACGGACATCTTCGCGGACGTCACTGAAAACGCCGGGATCACCTGGCGGCATTTCAACGGCGAGTCCCCGGACCGGTTTCTCCTCGAAGCCATGGGCGGCGGCGTGGCGTTTCTGGATTTCGACCGCGATGGTCGGTTGGATCTCTTCTTCGTCAACGGGGGCGAGACCCCGCGCGGAAGAAGCCCGGCGCCGGTCCGCAACGCGCTGTACCGGAATGTCGGAGACGGCAAGTTCGAAGACGTTGCCGCGAAGGCCGGCATTGATCGGCTGCCGTTCTATGGCATGGGGGTCGCGGCAGCGGACTATGACAACGACGGATTCCCTGATCTGTTCGTCACCGGCTACCCGGCTTGTTCCCTGTATCACAACAACGGCAACGGGACATTCACGGACGTCACCGAGAAGGCCGGCGTCGAGAATCGGGGCCGCTGGGCGGCGAGCGCGGCGTGGTTCGACTACGATCGGGACGGGTTCCTGGACCTGGTCGTTTGCAACTACGCGCAGTTCTCGTTCGACGATCCCAAGAAGTGCGAATACGACGGCACGCGGACTTACTGCGAGCAAAAAGATTACGCCGGCCTTCCCCTTGCGCTCTTCCGCAACAAGGGCGACGGCACGTTCACCGACGTCAGCCACTCGTCGGGCCTCTACCGTTATGTCGGACGGGCGCTCGGTGTGGTCAGCATCGACGTTGACGATGACGGGTGGCCCGACCTCTTTGTGGCTCGCGACGCCTCGCCGAATTTACTGCTCGTCAACAGGCGAGACGGCACGTTCGAAGACATGGGGACGGACGCCGAGATTGCTTACGACGAAAACGGCAACGCCAAGGCGGGCATGGGTGTGGACGCGGGCGACGCCGACGGCCACGGACGGCCGGACTTCGTCGTCACGAATTTCAACGATGAGTATCACTCGCTTTTCTTGAACCTCGGCAACTTGCCTTACCGGGACTGGACCACGCCCTCGAACCTTGCTCGCTACACCCGCGCCGATGTCGGTTGGGGAACGCATTTCATCGACTACGACAACGACGGGGTGCTCGATTTGGTCATCGTGTATGGTCACAGCAACCAGGTGATCGAGCTGACGCGCAATGACGTGAAATACAAAGAGCCGCCGCTCCTGTTGAAAAACGACGGGCAGGCGGTCTTTCGAAACATGCGCGACACAGCGGGACCTGTATTCGGCCTGGGCTACGACGCGCGCGGACTTGCCGTCGGTGACTTTGACAACGACGGTGACCTCGATGTCGTCTTTACGTGTCTCAACGACAAGCCGGTTCTGCTCAAGAACAATGTGGGGCACAGACAGTCGTGGATCGGGTTTGAGCTGGTGGGCACGATTAGCAATCGGGACGCCATCGGCACAAAGCTGACATTGCGAACGGGCGGCCGGAAGCTGGTTCGCTGGGTTACGGGCGGCTCGAGTTACCTCTCGTCGCACGACAAGCGCATCCTCTTCGGACTCGGACCCGCCTCGGCTCGTGAGCCGGCCAGCTTGGAAATCCGCTGGCCTGGCGGTCAGACGCAGAGTGTCACGGGGCTGATTCGCAATCAATATCAAACCGTGCAGGAGCCGGGAGGCCGTTCGGGCGGCATCGCTCCACGGCGGTAATACGCTGTTCAGAGGCCCAGGCACCAGGTGCGGAAGGTGTCACCGCCGCCTGCGTTCGGCGCTCTGCCAGGCAAGGCCTTCATAAAGCAAAAGTCGAAGCGGAAGGCAGCGGCCGGCTCCTGCCTTTATGCAGAATGAGTCCGATGCCGCGTCCGGATTGCGCTATAATCCTGCGTCCGAAGACTTCTGTCGAGCGGAGGTACGACCATGACACGGAAGACTCTTGCTGGTGCGGCCTTAGCTGCCGCGATTTCCATTCTCGCGCCGAGCGCCCGCGGCCAGGCGAATCAGGCCGTAGCCACGGTCCGCGTGGACACAACCCATGCCATCAATTCCTTCGATCCGGATCGCGCCCTCGGCAGCTCGGTCGACGTCCTGTCGCGCGCTGAAATCGACAAAGTCTATTCTCCGCACATCATTGAGGAATCCCTTTCGGCGGGTTGGGGACCGATCAGTTATCGTAACAACACCGAGCTGCGTATGGCCGCCTGGCATTGGACCGAGCATGGAACCTGGAGCGACCCGGCGCACATGAGCGGCTATTTTACCGGCAGCACCGAGCTTAAGGAGCCCATCCGCTACATTCTGGCTTACGCGTTGCCGCATCGCGGTTTCTCGACCAGCGGTGACCGCCCCCTGCAAGCTCCGGATCTCACCTATTGGAAGAGCAATCCGTACCTCACGAGCCACTTCACGGGTGAAAGCGACGCCCTGCATCCGCAATGGGTGGTCGTGGACTTGCGGGCTGAGAAGACGGTGAACGCCGTCCGCATCGCCTGGGCCAATCCTTACGCCACAACCTACCAGGTGGAATATTGGGTCGGGAAGGGGGCTCTTGATTTCGACGACGGTCCGCAGGGCGAATGGAAAACTTCCTCGACAGGAATGGTGAAGAACGGACAAGGCGGCACGGTGACTCTCAAGCTCGCAGACGCCCCCGTCTCCACTCGCTACGTGCGCGTGCTGATGACCGAGTCTTCGAACACCTGTGATCTGCATGGCTCGGATGACACCCGCAACTGCGTCGGGTACGCTATCCAGTCGATCGCGGCCGGCAACGTGGACGCGAGCGGCGCCTTTGTGGATGTGGCGAAGGGCGCTACCGGCCGAAACAAGCCCACCTATTGCTCATCTTCCATCGATCCCTGGCACTCTGCCGCTGATGTCACGGCCGGCGGGAGGTACCAGCACACCGGGTTCGATCTGTTTTTCACCAGCGGACTCACCAACAACTTGCCGGCCATGATTCCGGTAACCTTGCTTTATGGCACGCCGGACGACGCTGCCGCCCAGATTGCTTATATTGAGAAGCGTAGCTATCCCATCGCTTACATCGAGATGGGCGAGGAGCCGGACGGGAAGCATGCCATGCCGGAAGACTACGGCGCGCTGTACATCCAGTGGGCTACGGCCATTCACAAGGTGGATCCGAAGCTCAAGCTGGGAGGACCGATCTTTGAAGGCGTCAACAAAGACATTCGAGTATGGCCTGACGCCCACGGCCGAACCTCCTGGATGGGCCGTTTCGTCGATTACCTGAAAGCGCACGGCCGCCTCAGCGATCTGGCTTTCGTTTCTTTCGAGCACTATCCGTTTGAGCGTTGTGCCATCACCTGGAAGACTTTGTACCAGGAACCAGAGTTGATGAAGCACATTCTGCAGGTGTGGAGAGCAGACGGCGTGCCGAAAGACGTGCCGTTGATGGTCACCGAAAGCAGTCTTTCCGCGGGACTGACCGGCCCCATGAGCCGGATCTTCGCGGCGCTGTGGCTCGCCGACAGCGTCGGCTCCGCCTTTGAGGGTGGTGGCGCGGCCTACTACCATTCCCCTATCCAACCTCAGCCCGTTGAGCCAAGTTGCCTCGGCCCCGCGACGTGGTCCAATTTCGTGGCCGACGAGGATTTCAACATCAAGGGTTACACGTCGTACTATTTCGCTGCGCACATGATCAACCTGGAGTGGGTCGAGCACCGCTCTGGCGTGCACCAGATGTTTCCCTCAACGGTTGATATCAAGGACAGTGACGGAAATGTGCTGGTCACGTCGTATGCGCTGCACCGCCCTGATGGAAACTGGTCCTTGATGCTGGTGAACCGCGACGAGAACCGTCCGCATACGGTCCGCGTCGTCTTTGAGAATTCCACGAACCGTCGGCAGGGGTCATTTTCGGGACCGGTGACCGTGGTGAGTTTCGGTAGTGAGCAGTATGTCTGGAAGGACGACGGCCGAAACAGTTACGCGGACCCCGACGGCCCCCCAGTTGGCACCACGGCGTCCGGCGGGCCGCAAGCGGTCTTTACGTTGCCCAAAGCCTCGATCACCGTGCTGCGGAGCAGGGTCCACGGGGTTACCGAGTAGGGTTAGTGTCGCGCTGCGCTGGAAACGTAGATTTTGGCATTGGCCATCGATTTATGGCACTGGAATCGTGGACGAATTGTGACATATGGCACCGAAATTGTAGACGAAAATCAGGGTGTCAGAAGAGAAGGCAGTGGCTCGGCTGCGAGAGCAGCAGGAACCTGGGGGACAGACAACTTTCGCTCGGACTCGGAACAGCGGGTACCGTCGCCGAAACACTTCTTCCGGTTCGTGATTCAGAACCTGGGTGCGGGTCTGCAAAAGCAGGTGCGCCCCTCGTAGGGTCCTGTGCATCTGTTGCCGCTTGACGAAGCGCCGGCTCACCACCTGGTTAATCGTCGATTCGCCGAGCGCCGTCGAGATCGTTTCCCCCTGCCGGTAGCGCTCACCGTAGTTCGGGATGCATTCCTGATTGTTGCGAATGTAGGTCTCGAACTCCGCCCCGCCGGCCGCCAGTCTCTCTGCCGGCGCGGAGTGGTTCGGAATCAGCTCGAGGTCCAGAATCAGGTTGGCCAAGCGCTCGAGGGCCTCCTCCACATTGCCGTCCCACAGCAGGTGCTTGACGCTCTCCACCTGCTTTGAAGCCGCGGCACCCGTCGGTGGCCGCTCTTCCCGCAGCGCCTGGGTCTGCTGCTGCAAGACCGTCAGCCGCATGGTGATGTGAAACCAGTCGATCACATGTTCGCCGCTGGGATGCAGATACTCCCGTACCTGCCGCACGTCTTCGCCCGCACGCTGTAGTTCGAGATACTCGGCCATCTGCCGGGCAGCGACGGAGTCTTGCACGCCGCGCAAAATCGTTTTGCCTTCCGCCAAGCTCACCCCCAGGCTTTCCATCGCCAACTCCTGCCGTTCCATCTCCATCACGTCCCACCGTTGTTCGACACCCTCATCATTCACGCAAATCACTTCCACCCGGAATTTCAGGCGCGGTACCTCCCGCGCTCCATCAGCTTCGCCAACCGCTGGTTGGCCTCTTTCAAGCTGAAGCGATTCGGCTCCGAGGGCCGGTACTGTTCCACTCGCCGGTCAATGGTGCGTAGATCATCGCCCATCACTTCGCGCAGAATATCCCAGGTGCTGGTCGGCTGATCCGGTGCGCCGCCCTAAGCATGGCCATGACCGCCTCGACTTGTGCGGGCGTGCCCAGCGACTCGCCGTCTGCCTGCCGCTTCACCGGAAGGCCGTGTAGCCCCGGCCTTGGAATGCTCTCCAGGTTGGGGCCCTACCGACCGGTCAGTGTCCGTTTTTGCAGGAATTGTGCAGCTGCCCCGAATCGGAACGCTCTCAACTAATTGAGGTGAAGGCCCAGAATGGCCGCCCTCTGTTCTGGGGCGTGGTACTTGCGCTCGTCGCTCATGTGTCTTCTCCGTTGTCGCTATCTGAACGGCAGGACTCTCCACGCTCTTCGCGAACGTGTTCCATAAAGGCCGCCCAAACCTCTGCCATCCCTTCCTTGGGACTTCGATCCTCGGGTGGCAGAAACCTCTGGCCGCACAGCGAGCACCGGTAAGCGAAAGGCTCGCCCTTGACCCAATCGGACAAAATCAGCTCCGCCTTGTCATGCATGTCATTCAGGGCCTGCGGCCCGCGAAACTTCATGAAAATCACTCGGTGTCAGGTAGGGGGCAGACACCATCCATATTAAGTTCTTTGATTTCAACGCCGCCCCATTCTCGGCTGGGTGTTTTTCGACCGTGTGCATCCCAGAACTTTTCTCACCGGGAACGGACTTCATCGCCGGCGCCGTCGGGAAAGTCCACGTCTGTACCGGCAACCTGGTTGAGGTGGTGGGTGAATATATCCAAGGCGGCGTTGGACACCATCTCGACGATTGCAGCGTCGTCGTAGCCCGCCTCGCGAGCGCGCCGAAACGCTTCGTCGCTGATCCGGGCTCGCAAGACCGCCAACTCCGGGCCAAACTTCAGCCCGGCGCCTTTCTTCGCGTCGTCTGACGACGCCTCAAGAGTTCTCTAGCCTTTCCCTCGGGCTCGTGCTGGATCCACCTGCCGCATTCTTGCCATGGCATTCCTCTTGCGATTCGCTGACCACACCCGCGACAGTTCCCTGAGCGTCGTGGCCAAGCGCTGGTTGTACGGCCGCAAATTGGGAGAAGAACTACCAAACATCAGCTCGAGATGGGCCCCCGGATGATTTTCCCGGAGGTGATCCTTAAGTGCCGCCCAAAGCTCTGCAGCGGCTTCCTTTGGAGCGTGATCCTTGGGAAGCATAAACAGTTGTTCACAGAG
>JBOGKI010000163.1:0-8648 GCA_050745605.1 Terriglobia bacterium
CTCCGGATGTGCCAGGGCCGTTTCGGGCAGCGGCTTCTGAATCGACCGCCCGCTGGGCGTAAAATATTCCGCCGTGAGCAAGGCCAAGCCGGTTTTCTCGCTCAATCCCATCACCGTTTCCACCACACCCTTGCCGAATGTGGGTTCTCCCACGATCAAGGCGCGGTCGTGATCCTGCAAGGCGGCCGTGACCACCTCTGCGGCGCTCGCGGTTTCGCCATTGACTAGCATGATGAGCGGCTTCTGATAAACGGGGGAGGCGCCAATGGTTCGATAGGCCTTCTCCGGCATGGCGCGACCGCTCACCGTCAGCACCAGTTTTCCGGCGGGCAGGAACCGGCTCGCGACGCCCAGCGCCGCATCGATCATTCCCCCGTGGTTATTGCGCAAGTCAAGGATGAGCCCGTTCAGGTTGTTCACGCCCAGGTGATTGAGCGCAGCCGCCACTTCCTGAGGAGTCTTCGACTCAAACGAACTGATATGAATGTAACCGATGCCCTTTTCATAGAGGAATGCCTTGTCCACGGTCGGTAAGGACACTTCGGCGGGCTGTAGCTTGTACTCCTGCGGGACGAAATGGCCGGGATGAATCACTTCCAGCGTAACGGGATGGCTCTTCGATTTCTGGAGCAACTCGATCAGCGAGTCCAGACCCAGTTGCGCGATGCGAATGCCATTCACACCGGTGATTTCATCACCGGGGCCGAGGCCGGCGCGCCAGGAAGGTGATCCTTGCGCCGTCTCCAGCACCAGAATCTTCCCAGGCTTGACGAAGAGAATCGAGCCGAATCCCAAGGCCTCGCCGCGTGTCTGCTGCTGGAGCATCTCAAATTGATCGCGGTCGAAAAAGGCGGAGAAGGGATCTAGCGTGGCGAGCATCCCCCGAATGGCGCCGTCAAAGATAGCGTGATCCGGGTCGATCGGGGACAGGTAGGACTGGTTGAGAACCTGATAAATCCGAGCCAGTTTCAAGCTGCCCTGAGTGACATCATCATTCGGAACGCCAGCCTGCGGGAAAATCCGAACAGGAATGAGAAGCAGGACAGCCAGAAGCGGAAGAAGCCAGCGGTGGGTCATGCGCCAGAAGGGCATTTCAACTCCAGGTAAACTCCTCCGTTTCCATTGTGCGGGAGTTGGGGAAAAAACACCAATGCCATCGAGGATGACTCAACGGATGAGACGCGGCCTTGGGAGCGGTGGCTTCGAGCCATCGGGCTGTCCTCGACTTACAAGCCACCGCTCCCGCAACAGATCGTCGCTGTGGTTACGAGTGCTCAACCGCAAGATTATCGATCAAGCTGAAGTAAGTAGCGGCGAACCGCGCATCTCGCTCCGCGCGGGCGCGGTCCACGGGGCTGTTCGTCACTCCATAGAGCGTAACATTCAGGTTCTTCACGATGATGTGGATGGGCGAAAGCGCCTGGGCGCCCAAGCCCTCAAAATAGGGATCGGAGTAGATCGCCCGGGCAATCGCCATGCGGACCTGGTTGTCAGCGATGGAGGTGGGCAGGACCTCGACGTTGTTTTTGACTTCGGTTACGCCTTTGACCTGCTCCATCAGCCGGCCGATATCAGTCTTTTTGAAGGGATCGGTGACGTAGCCGGAGACCGTCAATTGGTGGTCCTGGCTCTTGAAAGTGATCCAATCAAAAACCGTAAAGAACGGGTAAAGAACAACCTGTTTTCTGGCGCTCATCGCGATCTGCCGATCCGTCGTGTCCTCGGTATTGATCGCAATTTGGTTAACAATCTTGCTTACCTTTTTGACTTTTCGAATGGATTTTGCCGCATCATCCCTCACAGCAAGGCTATCCACGCTACCCGTCAGCGTGGCAACGCCGTTAGCATACGTGGCCTGGACTTGCCCATGCTTGAAGACGGAGGCGTGATAGAGCCGGTCTTGAATTTCAGCGCGAATCTGCGAATCCGTGATGTCTGGCTTTGCTTGCACAACGCCCGATGTGAGTACAAAAAGCGTGGTGAACAGGATCAGTGATATTTTTCGCATGTCAACCCTCCTTTTTCGTCGTTCACTTATACTGACGAGGCACGACGGAAGAAGGTTGCAGGCTGGGCTCGATGGGCGGCGCTTTGGGAGGTAAAATCCTTGTAAACTGCGGCTCTGCTTTTCAAGAGGCCGGATCGCCGCGGCTTTCCATTTTCAAAAAAATGCCGGCCAAAAACCGCCGTGCAAAGCCAGGCCATCTGTCCAGGGCCCGGCATCGGGTATCATAATTCCCTTGATCATCCTTGCCGGCAGCCATGCGAATTATCAAGTCGATTGAAGAGATGCGGCAGTTTTCCCGAGCCTGCCGCGAGCGCGCACAGAGCCTGGGCCTGGTCCCCACCATGGGTGCGCTGCACGAGGGACACTTTGCTCTGGTCCATCGCGCCCGGTCGAAATGCGCGGTGGTCGTCGCCTCCATTTTCGTCAACCCAACGCAGTTCGGGCCGGGCGAGGATCTTGAAAAATATCCCCGAAGTCCCGATGCAGACCTGCGCGCCCTGGAAGACCTGGGAGTGAACGCCGTGTTCACTCCGGCTGCTCCGGGAATTTATCCCACAGGGTTCATCACTCACGTTGATCCAGGAAAGCTCGCCAGCATACTCGAAGGCGCCGTGCGTCCCGGCCATTTTCGCGGCGTGGCCACCGTGGTCCTGAAGCTTTTCCAAATCGTGCAGCCGGAGGTGGCTTGCTTCGGCCAGAAGGATTTTCAGCAAGCGGTCATGATTCGGCGGCTGGTTGCAGATCTGAACGTTAATGTGCGGCTGGAGATTGTGCCGACCGCGCGGGAGCCGGACGGCTTGGCGAAAAGCTCCCGCAACCTCTATCTGAACGCGGAGGAACGCCGGGCAGCCACGGCGCTTTCTCGCGCCTTGCGCCACGCTCAGGAGCAATGGTGGGGGGGCGAGCGAAACCCTGCCTCCGTGATACACCCAATGGAACAAGCGTTGGCTGCAGAGCCGCTCCTGCACGCAGATTACGTTACGATCCGCGAACCCGCGGACCTCGAAATCCCCGAAACGATTGACCCGGGATCGGTGGCGTTGGTCGCCGCGCACGTCGGCTCCACGCGGCTGATCGACAATGCAATCTTCGGACCGCGCCAAATGAGCCCTGAAGAACTGGTGGCTCTGGCATTTGCCTAGGCCGCAAGGGGAAACGTGTAGTGCGACCGTGCTTTTTGGGCCGGACAAGGCCGCGGACTTCCAGTGGGACGGGATCGGCGCTGCCGCCCACAATCTGCACGGTGGAGAATTTGGCGCGGCAGGAGCGAAGCCACCCAAAATGCTTAATTTTGGCTTTGCTTCCGCGCAAAGCCAAACGCCATCGTGCATCTCATTTGTTTTCTGTTGCTTAGGATGGTTTTCGTGAAAAGCAGGGTATCTCCATCAGAATCAATGGCTTAGCTGAACTCGGTGGCTTTGTTCGTGGATTCATGTTGCTCTTGGTTTTTGATTTTGTCCTGTTTTCAATGTGTTGCAGACCGTCAACCTGTGGAAATCTTTAAAAAAAGAATTCTTTTTTTGTTTTCATCGCGCTCACACCCGCATTTTTACTGGGTTTCTGCCCATTTCACAATGGGTTTGTTCGGAACGGGCAAAACCAGTTATCTTGTTTTCAATGAGTTGCGTGGGTTTGCTCGCATAAAAGCCCTTCCGGGCGTCACTCAGCGTCGCTCCTACCCGCATTTTTATTGGGGATTTTGCAGATTTCGCAGTGGCTTTGTTCGTGGAGGGGGTCGTCGGGTCAATCTGGCCCACGCGCGAAACAGCGGCGTCGATGCGGCATCCGGGAACGGCAATTGCTGATTGATTCATGAGAAGAATCCCCGCTAAGTATGTACTCAAATAATTATACCCGATGAGTACACGCTTGTCAACCGGATTCGACCCGTGGTAGCGGCGGTCTGTGACCGCCGCTGTTGATTCCACGTTCTTTTCGGCGCTCCCCGCTTTGCATCGGGGCAGGCGCCGAGCGCCGCTACAGCTCAGGTGGCGACCCCACGGCACTCACGTCGTGCCGGGGCTGCCCGCTCACGAAGAAATACCGATGGCGGTCAGATGTATCTTATCGTATTTTCAATTTCATCCGCCGTGACGGCGTTGAGAAGGACTAGAACACGCCGTGCCAGTTCCTTGGGAGGGCGTCGAACAGCGATGATGATACCGGAGTGAGGCTTCTTTTCTTCAAAGTCTCTTCGCGCCAGAGCTTCGAAGTCCAAGCGGTTGTGCGTCAGAATAGCGTTCCCTTGGCGCGCGGCGAAAGCCCCTGGCGCGAATAAGGTCCGACAGGACCACGTTCACGTCTTCGTCCAAGTAAAGGTCAATGAAGAGCTTCAACGATTTGCGACCAGAGGGTCAATTCGGTCGTCAGGAATGCGATTGCGCTCGATGCAGGCGTTGATCTCATCCTGTTGGTCGCTGTAGTAGCTCAGCGCGTCAAAAACCTGGGCCAAAGTCAGATGTGGCATGCCCTCGGGAATTTCCTCCGCAGCCACGCCCGTGCGCCAGGTCTCAACAATCGCCCGCACCGGCGTGCGAGTGCCCCGGATGATCGGCTCGCCGCCCAGGATCTGATCGTCGTTCACGATGTAGGGGTGCCCTGTCGCAATCGTCATTTCGCGCCTCATGAAAGCATAACTTTACCCCAGGGTGCTACAAATTGATTTACGATTTCCCCCGTCACCCGCACCGGGGATGCGACCATCGGATGAAGTGCCGCGGACATCGAGAGCGGGGTCCGCGGTACCAGCCCGAGAACGAGGGATGTGAGCAATGCAAAGTTTTGGGCCAAATGAACTGAAACAAATTGTAGAATTGGTCGGCCGAGAGTTGGAGCGTGAGGACCGCTATATCGCGGAGTCTTACGGGAGAAATGTTGTGTACCCGGTTCGCGATGCCGAGTGGATTCCCGGCATTCTTCATTTCAAGGACGAGCGGTACTACCAGCGCGTTGCAGCCCGGGGGCTTTTGGGGTCATTCCCGTTTCGAGTCAGACTCGAAGAACGCGATCAGCTCGGCCATCCCTCTGACTTCGCGATCTATTCTGATGAACCCGGCCAGTTGGTTGCTGTCGGTGAGATGAAGCTCTGGATGCGGGCAGGGCCGGACGAGCCGGGGATATACGCGATCCGACGAGACATTCAGCAGCTTGCCAACCAGCCCTGCGGCCAGTTTGTGTTGGTGTTGACCGTTTCCCCCATCGGCGACACTGAACAGAATATCAGACGCTTGTTGGACAGGCTAAGCTGTGCCGACAAACCGCACGAAATGCATGTGTTTAGGACTACGTTTTGGCCGGGAGGCAACTCAGGGCTCGAAGGCGGCGAATTTGCAGTCGTGGGAGTACTCCTGAAGGCGAATGAGGCGGGTTGAGCGAGCGTGCTTTTGCGTGAGACTACAGCGAGAGGCCACCTGTTAGGCTCTGGGTACTACTTCCAGAGGAAGAACCTGACCGCGAAAAGCGGGTAGCCACGGTCAATCGTTTTTGCGATTGACCGTGGTTCTTTCCTCGGACAAGGCCCCACGGTCAGCAAGGCGCTGACCGTGGCTACCAGTTACCCTGCTCGCCTCACAGAGCTACCGCTCTGCGCCAGCCGGCCGCGGACCTCGAGAACGCAGGTCCGCGCTACTTGTTGCTGGCTCCCGATCAACGGCCATTGTCGAGCTCCAGGCTCTACTACTTGAGTGATTTATCTGTCCTGAGCGTGGACCGGCTTTGATTCTGTCTCACTCACCAGATCGCAGAGCTGCGCTCTGCGCCAGCCGGTCCGCGATCAGAGCATTTCAAGAAACTGTTCCTCCGTTAGCCCGGCGCGTCTTATTTGAGAACGCAAGAGAAAGGGAGAAACTTCACGATGCAGCGGTATAACCAAATTGGGAAATCCTGGTTTCCTAAGCTTGACGTGACTCCCTTCAGGCTTCCCGGCCACATACCCCGCACGTTCAAAGGCTCGGACCGCTTTACTCCCTGAGATTCCGGCCAAGCGGGTCACACACGGACCTCAATTTGGCTAGTGAGAACTTCAGGAATCTGTCCTTCCGCCAAACGGGGTTCATCTTTGAGATAAACTTTGATGGCCTTGCGAACGTTCTTCAAAGCAGCTTCCACCGTTTTACCTTGCGACATGCAGCCCGGCAATTGCGGCACGTCGGCGACGTAGCCCTTGTATTCGGGGTCGAAAATCAGGTTGACCAGAAATTGTCGCGGTTTGCTCATGGAAACATTCTACCCTGAAGTGTGCGGAGGGGATCGGAAAAAAAGCGACGGCGGCGCCACGTGGGCGATAGTGTAGTGTCCAACAAATAAGTGGAAATTTGACCGGCCCGTAACGCCGGCATCTTGTCGGCAAATGCCGCCGGGACGGCGGCGCTACATCGTCCACGCAATTACTGGACACTACAATGGGATCCCCGACCGGGGCTGCAACCACCGGATTAGGTGCCGCGGACCTGGGAACAGAGGTCCGATTGCTGCGCCACTCCGTTGAGCTATTGGGCTTGACACAGACAAACTTGACGTTATAGTAAATTTGCTATATATTGCTGAGGTGCGCTCCTGGAACACCTTAAACCGCCGGCGCTACGACCCGTTGTCTGGCTCGGAAACTCGAAGAGAAACCTTCAGGATTTTCCCAAGGGCGCACAAAAACTGCTCGGGGACGAGCTTCAGTTGATCCAGTTTGGAGGTATGCCGAAGGACGCCAAGCCGTTCAAGGGTGTGGGCAGCGGCGTTCTGGAGATTGCGCTGCGGTACGCCTCGGACGCCTACCGCGTGGTGCTGGCAGTCCCCCTGGGCAAGAGGATTTATGTATTACATGCCTTTCAGAAGAAAGCGACGAAGGGTATTGAAACCCCGAAGCGGGATGTTGACCTGATCAAGAAACGCTATGCGGAAGCACAGGAGTTGGCACATGAAGATGGGAAGGCGAAAAACCATTGAGTTTGAGGAAGGCTCCGGCAACATCTTCGCGGATTTAGGCCTGGACGATTCGAGTGAGCTTTATGCGCGCGCGCAGATTGGCGTCCACGTCTTCAAAATCCTGAAAGACAAGAAGCTGAAACAGCGCGAGATTGCCGGCGTGCTGGGCATCGCGCAGCCCGATGTATCCCACCTGATGAACGGCCATTTCAGCCGCTTCACGACGGACAAGCTGCTCGATTTTCTCAGGCGCCTTGACCGGAAAGTGACCATCGAGGTCAGCCGCCACCATAAGGGCGAACCCTTCCAACAAGTGACTTTTGCTCCGTAAGCGGGAAGCCACGGTGAATGCATTGTTGACCTTGGGGTTTTTCCCCTCGGACAAGGACCCACCGTCAGGAAGGCACTGCACCGGGGCTGCACTGGAGGCTGCGACCGCCGGATTAGGTGCCGCGGACCTCGAGAACGCAGGTCCGCGCTACTCGCTTTCCGCTGTGGTTATGAAGTTAATCGCGAGAGCCAGCGGTCGGTGATGAGGCCCATCAAGGCAGGCCCTATGATTTAAGTCAGCCGGCGGTGCAATGCTCGCCTCGAATCGCATACATCGCAAGGAGCGGCGATGTACGCGCCACCCGCGTCCTGAGCATGGACCGGCTTTGACTCTCGCTCACTCACACGATCGCAGAGTTCCGCTCTGCGCCAGACGGACTGCTTGCTGCCTCAGCAAGAATGTAATCAAGGGATTGCACGAGAAAATCGACAAACGACTTTGCGGCCTCCAAGTGCTGCACGTCCAGAGCGAGAGATTTATCCAGGGCGGCGAAAATGATTGCTACCTTCAGCATCTGCACCCAATGCCGTGCGCTGAGCTTCTCGAAAAGAGTCTCGGGCTCTCCCTCCTGAGCAACATACCACGGTCCCCAAATGTCTTTCGCCGCCTCAGTGAAGTCCAAGTCGGTCGTACCACGGTCGTGCCAGAATTCAAATACGTCCTTGAGGCCCTGGAGGACCGCCGTCCAAGGCTCATTAAAGGGAGGATGCTGACGCGGTATGGGTGGTTTGGGTACGCCGGGGACAAACATGACATGGCCGGCTAGACCAGAGTGAACTTGTTCTTTCCTTAGATTGGCCAAAAAATCTGGTCTCGATGTCCCTAATAGGCATACTGCGGGAGGGTCATTGACAACGAACGTTTGTTTGGGCCGCCAATAAGAGAAAGACCGCTCGACCTCAGAACGGTAAAATAGGCTTCGGAGAAAGATATTGCGGTTGACAGTTCCGCCGTTCTTTCGATAGCTCTCCTCGACGAAGTCGGAGTAGTAAAGGGAATTGGCAACTACTGCATGAAGCGCGAGTCCGGGATGTTCACGTTGCAAGCGGCACATCCCTCGTATGAAATCCAGCTTTGAGGAAATCGGTCCAACCCACCGCACATCGGGATTCGCGCCGTTTGACAAGCGCTCGGTCAAGTGAATGGCCGCTTCCTGTTCCATCTCAAGGTCATATCCTCCCGCCAATCCTCCCACCAAACTAAAATAAACATTCGGGTATATAGGATCGCCGGCCCACGTGGTATAGGCCGACTTTCCAAGGCCCGCAGCGACAACCAGAAGAAACCCGGCAAAATGGTAGTTGTCCGGCGCCTCCCAGGCGGAGTGACTCACGGCCTCTCGATAAAGTTTAGCCGGCGCGCACCATGCTGTCTCAGGGACCTGCGGACAGG
>JBOGKI010000164.1:0-8575 GCA_050745605.1 Terriglobia bacterium
CCGAACATCCACAGCGCAAATAGGTTGAAGATGATGTGGAAAAATCCGGCGTGCAGGAACAGGTAGGTCGCCAGTTGCCAGATCATCAGCTTGTGGATGACGGCATAAGGCACAAGTCCGAATAGGGCATAGGGGGTGTCCCAGCCAAACATCTGCCAGGGAATGTAGGTCAGCACAAACGCCGCGCCGGTGACGATCATCAACTTCTTCACCATGGGCGTGAGCGGTGGACCGATCGAAAATGCCATGTCGCGGTAACGGGGCATTCCCTACAGGTTACCACAACAATCGGGGTGTTGCAGAAGCCCGGATGGATGGAGTGATGTTCGGATCGGGGGTAAAATGCGGAGGCAATCTTCTGCGACCCTTTGGTGCTTTGGAAAATCAGGATAAGGTCGGCAATCCCAGGTCTGACGGCCTGGGCTATTTTGTGCCGCCCCTTCGGGGGGGTGAGCGTTCAGGTTACCTTGCGGTGGTCTTTTCGCGGGCCATGACGTAAAGGAGGGCCGAAAGCGCCGCAAAAATGATGAGAGCTACCAGGTCGCTCTGCGAGAAGTGGGGGAGCCAGCGGGCGCCGACGGCGAGCACATTTTCCTTGTGGAATCCGACGACGACGGCCAGCGCCAGGCCGCCGAGCGCCCCGCCGGCGATGAGCCCTGAGCTGAACAGGGCGCCGCTGCCCGTTTCAGACTCTTCCGGTGAGGCGGAGGCTCGCTGCGCCAGCCACTTCACCACGCCTCCGGCGAAAATGGGCGCAGTGGTGGAAATGGGCAGGTAGGAGCCCACAGCGAAGGCCAGCGAGTGCACGCCGCACAACTCCAGGGTGATCACGATGAAGGCCCCGAAAAGCACCAGCGACCAGGGCAGCCGCTGGTTGAGGATGCCGTTGATCACCACGCTCATCAGCGTCGCCTGGGGCGCCGGATAATCGAGCGAGCCGATGCCTGCAACCTGCTGGAAATCGATGCTGTGCAAGGCGGGGTCATAGTAATAGCGGCCGTCGGGAATGACGTGCGAGCCGAGCACGGAGAAGACTTCGTAGGAATGGCCTTGGTACTGAATCTTCCCCTGGGTCTTCATGTCCGGCGTGATTTGGACGTTGGACATGTGCACGGGATTGACGCGCGTGGCGCTTTTGTTGAGCAGCTTCAGGGTGACGCCCACCACCAGCACCGAAGTCAGAACGCCCACCACAAAGCCGATTTCCTGCTTGCGCGGCGTGCCGCCAACGATGTAACCGGTCTTGAGGGACTGCACCGTAGCGCCGGCGCAGGCCGCGGCAATGGCGATCACCGCGCCCACACTTAAAGCAATGGAGGAATAAACGTTGCCCGTCCAGCCAACCGCCACGAAAATCAAACAGGTGCCCATCAACGTGGCGATGGTCATGCCGGAGACGGGGTTGGAGGAGGAGCCGATCAAGCCGACGATACGCGCCGAGACCGTGGAGAAAAAGAATCCGAAGATCACGATGAGCAGAGCGGAGATCAGATTGCCGTGGGCGCCGGGATTGATGTGGAAGGCCAGCAGCGCCCAGATGGCCAGGGTCATCACGGCGACGCCGATCAGTACCACGCTGAGCGGAAGATCCCTCGAGGTGCGGTTGACCTCGACGGCGGGTCCGGACTTCGATTGCGTCAGCTCCTTGAAGGCGGCGCGGAAGGAAGTGACGATGGTGGGGAGCGTGCGCGCCAGCGTAATCAAGCCGGCCATGGTGACGGCGCCGGCGCCAATATAGCGGATGTAAGACTTCCAGATGTCGAGCGCGGACATCTGCGAAATGGGTACGGTGCCGGGATAAACGGCTTCCGGAATATGCATGCCAAAAAACTTGATGATGGGAATCAAGACCAGCCAGGAGATGACGCCTCCGGCAAACATCGAACCCGCGACTTTGGGCCCGATGATGTAGCCCACGCCCAGATATTCGGGGGTGATTTCACCCGCAAGCGTCGCGCCCGGATACCAGTGTGGCTGCCATTGCGGGGTGGCCTTCCAGAAGCTCAAGCCCCCCGTTTCACCCATGAGGAATTTGTAAAGCAGGCCAAGGCCGGCGCCGAAAAACACCTTGCCGCCCTGGATGCCGAGCTTTTCGCCGCTGATCAGAACGTCCGCGCAGGCTTTGCCCTCGGGGAACAGCAGCTTGCCATGCTCCTTCACCACCAGGGGCGGACGCAACGGCACCACGAAGAGCACGCCCAGCAGTCCACCGGCGATGGCCAGCAGAAAGATGTTCCAGTAATCGAGGCTGAAGCCCAGGAAGATCAGAGCCGGCAGCGTGAAGGCGACGCCCGCGGCGATCGATTCGCCAGCCGAGCCCACCGTCTGCACCATGTTGTTTTCGAGAATGGTGGACTTGCCAAGCCACTTGAAGATGGTTACGGAAAGCACGGCCACCGGAATCGAGGCGCTGACCGTGAGGCCGGCCTTCAGAGCCAAATAGACGGAGACCGCTCCGAAGATGACACCCAACACCGCGCCCAATGCCACGGCGCGCGGCGTGGATTCCGGCATTTGAGTTTCAGACAAAACGAAAGGCTTGAAATTGGCAAGGTTTTCTGTTCCGGTGGGTTTGGTTCCCATAGATTTTCGGCTCCTGGGCCGGATTCGGCGTTAGCCCGCAACATGAAAACATTTTTCCAATGTTTTGACTGGCATGTTCAATGCAAAATGGCGCCTTAACCCGGCAATTGAACAGCAAAACCTCTGCCCGGCTAAAGCTGGCGTCTACGCAACCGAAGGCCCGACGCGGTCGTAGACAGGCACAGCACGCGAAGCCTGGCGCCTCTCCAAAGCCGGCTCCTACGTCTTTTTGGCAGATAGCAATTCGGTTGATCTCTCGAGCAGCGCCTACGTTCCGCCCAGCTTGGCCCGCACCAACTCATTCACGCGCTTGCCGTCCACGCTCTTGCCGGCGAGCTTCGCCATTGCCGCCTTCATTACTTTGCCGATCTCCTTCGCGCCGGTGGCTCCTGTCTCTGCCAGGGCAGCGGAAATGGCGGCATCCAGTTCCGCATCGCTGGCCGCGGCGGGAAGATACGCCTCAATGACCTTGATTTCAGCTTCTTCCTTATCGGCAAGCTCCGCCCGCCCCGCGTCCCGGAACAGAACGGCCGCCTCGCGCCCACGCTTCACAAGCGTCCGCAGGACGACCATTGCCTCGGCATCCTCCAGCGGCGTGCCGGATTCGACTTGCTTCAGCTTCAGAGCTGACTTCATCATGCGCAGGACGCTGAGCCTGAGATCCTCGCGGCTTTTCATGGCGGTCATCAGATCACTATCAATCTGTTTGACCAGGGACATGGCAATAGGTCCTCGAGGGAATCTTGGGGAATATACCACAAAGATGAGAGAGACGAGAGACAAGTGACAAGTGGCCAGCAATGAGCGACGGGCGAACGAACGGCGGACCGTGACCTTTGACGCCGCCGGAGGTTGAATCATTTCCTCGGTAGGGAGTACAATAATTAGGGCGTATCCATTCTCGTGGCGAGTGAATGCGCAGGACTAATTTGCAGGTGGGAATTCAGGCGGGTTAGTGGTTGAGCCATTATCGAAAATCCGTTCTCTTGGTTCCTGCCCGCAAGCTACGAAGTTTCAACAGGAGGATGCAATGAAAAAAGTCCTAATCGGGAGTGCATTGCCGCTGTTCCTGCTTGCCCTTTTTGCGATTCCGGCGAGCGCGAAAATCACAGGAAGTTATGTCGAAGTGCGCAGCGCGGACGTTTACACCGGTCCCTGCTACGCGAATTCCCAAGTGGGGCTTGAGGGCAAGCAAGCGATTCTTGCCTGGCAGGTTCGGGACGGCGCCTGGAACGGAGTTGCGCTGAATGGCCTGAGCGTGGTCGCGGTCGTCAACGCCAAAGACACGCTTGGAGCCACGGATCACAACCCCTATCCGGCCAAGGCGGTACTGATTGTGGATCAGCGCGCCAACGCCGCCCAACGCCGGGCCCTCATTGAGTTTGCCCGCTCCGCGGCGGGACGGCTGGTGAGCCATGTCGTCCGCGTCTACCGTGCGCCCATCCTGATTCAGGATGGATCGCAGATGGGCGTGGTTCAGGTCAAAGCCGGGTCGCTCGCCAAGGTTTCGACGCGCAGCCTTTGCGTGGGCGACAATCTGTGCGGGAATGAAGTCCTGTATTATCCTCCGCTCACCAAAGTCAACCATGCCATGCCTGCCTACACGCTTCAGGCTGAGTATGAAGGACAGGGGCTGGGAATGGTCTGGAACTTGATGGGCGAGCGCAGCGCCTACGTCGGAACGTTTTCCCTCTGATTTTTCCGATTGCCGCAGTGACCCGAAAAGGACGGGGGAGCCGGAAGCCGGAGGCTCCCCTTTTCTTTTTCGATTCCCTTCAAAAGGACGAGAAACCATGACGGTGATACGAGCTTTCAGGTCTCTTAGTCTTGCCGTTTTCATGCTGGTGGCTTCATTCGCATGGGCGCAAGCCTCTTACAAGGTGGCGCCGGCCAGCCTGCCGGGTTCTTCGAATGTGCCTCAGTCAGTCCTAGGCGCTCTGGAGGCCCAGGGTGAGAGCTTCCAGAATTCTGCGGGGACTGCGATTTGTGAGGTCTGGTTTCGCAAGGGTATCCCTGTCACGAAGAGCGCGTCGTCTTCCGCCGACGTGATTTATGGCGGGATGTCGGTGGGCGAATGGGTGGGACTCATTCATTTCCCGCAGAAGGCCACCGATTACCGCGGCCAGGCCATCAAGCCGGGTTACTATACGCTGCGCTATGCGCAAATTCCGCAGGACGGCAATCACATGGGGGTCAGCACTTACCGCGATTTCCTTTTGATGAGCCCCGTCGCGGCGGACACGCAGCCAAACCAGGATCTGTCGTTTGATGCTCTCGTCAAACTGAGCCGCCAAACGGCGGGGACGGGGCATCCTGCGATCCTGATGCTGGACCCCGCGCACCCGTCCTCGGCGTTTCCGGGCGCCGTGGCTGATGACCAGGGTAACTGGACTCTTCAGGTGAAGCTCGACACCAATGCACAGCCCGCGCAGTTACCGTTCGCGGTGGTTCTGGTTGGCCAATATCAAGGCTAATGGAGGATTACGATCGATGGAGGTGATTCCAGTGCAACTGCCCACAGGAACGGGGAGAAGAATCACGGGAGCAGTGGCGGGAGCGTGCCTGGCATTGATGTTGTCGTTTGCGACATGGCCTGCCAATGCCGCTCCGGCGATTCAAACCCCGAAAGATGAGGTCGTCAGGATTCAGGGGATCCTCCTCTCTCAGCCGGGCCGGGGACCGCTCCTGCAAACGCCTCAGCATATTTATCAACTGGAGGGCCAATCCGCCTACCTGTTGCGCACTCTGGAGGATAAGCGTCTTTTGAACCGGGAGCTCCGGCTGGTGGGAACCGTTCAGCCGGACGGGTCATTCCAGGTCCGGAAGATTTTCACGGTTCGTGACGGAAAGCTATACAGAGTTCAGTATTACTGCAATGTGTGCAATATTGTCGCAGTAGAGCCCGGGCGCTGCGTCTGTTGCCAACGTCCCACCAAACTTCAGGAAATTCCCGTCACCAGCGACAATGAATAGCGCGAGGCCCGGCGCGATGCCGCGTGCTATTCTTCTGGCGGCTCCCGCGCAGCAGGCCGCGCGAACTCCATCGAGGAGACAGGAAAACCATGATTTCCGAAGATCAGGCTTTGGAGAAGGCGAATCAACTGCATCCCGAGCTGCAAAATTGGGGGCCGAAGGATTTCCAAAAGGCGGAAATCCGCGACGGCGTGAATTGGCAACTGCACTTGGAGATGGACGCGGTAGTCCTGCGCCGGGAGAGCGATCCGTCACTTCCCGATGCTGCGGTGGTCAAGAAGCTTCAGGAGAAGGGCGTCAGCCGCGCCGATGCTATCCACCGCATCTCCAAGCTGGTGGTGGAAGACATTTGGGACCGCATGAAAGGTCCGCCCAAACCGCCCGGAAAGAGCGAAGTTTCCCCGGAAGCGTTTGATGACTGGGCGGCAGAGAAGAATCAAATTCTCAACCAAAAGATTCTGCGGTTGACGCAGCAGTAAAGGGCCAACTTGACGCAAAGGCAGCATCAGGCTGCCAAGTGGCGAAATCCATCCGCCTCGTCAGGCGCCAAATTGGCCCATTCCCCCTCCCTCAACTTTCGCCCGCCCGGCCTTGACCTGGCTCGAATCTCCGCGCACGTGGCACTCGGACATCCCGGCGTGCTTCGCAGGCCTATCAGGCCGGGCGAGCCAGCAGCGGTCGGTTAGACTTCGACACCGACCGCGCTCGTCCGGGCCAAAACTTCTACACCACTCAAAATGCCGGCCATGGCCTGCCGGACTTCGGGGTCGCCCGGACCTTCCGGCCCCCGAACCACAATGTGGCCGCTGCCATCAATCGTTATCAGGATCCCATCATTGCCGCCGAAGATGACCCTGACCCCGTTGCCATGTTCCTGTGGCAGGTTCAAAATGACGACCCTGTCAACTATTTCCAGGGATGCATGCATCGCCTCTTATCCTCCTTGAAGAGCATTTCACCGATGCTCATCGGGATAGTGGCGCGAGCGCGCAAATCGTTTCCAGGATGGCTGAAAATTTTTTATGCGCTAGAAGGAAACAGGACGCTCGTTCCTGGTCAGACTGCCCCATCAAGGGTGGGCTAGGCTCCGGGGGCTATCAGCATCCCATAGCAGGCTTCACACAGCCATTCCTGGCCGTTGGTGTATCCGAAACTCTGGCCGGGATAGTCGTCGATGTAGATCGATTGCCAGCACACCGCGCAATGATCGTGCTTCCATCCATCGTACACGACATGGAATACTGCGGGATCGTAGGATTGGCCACTGTAGAGCATTACCCGGCCACCGCCTCGCATCATCAGCGCGGCCCGGGGCGCCGAGAGGCGTTTTTCCCAGTGAAACACGCGATCCAGGCTCTGGCTCTTTCGAAGCGATCCGTCATACCAGCGCCGCAACATTCCCTGAGGCCAGCGTCGACGGTGCCCAAGCGGCGGAGCAAGGTCTTGGAGCAGCGACCAGGGCGGCGGTGGTTCCGTGGGCGCCCAGGATGCGATCTGCACCCGTACGGCGTTACCCTCCAGCCCGAACTGACCCAGCAACTGGGCGGCGAAGCATTTCTCTTCCCGCAGCAATCCCAGGAATAAGTGTTCGGTGCCGACGTGCCTGTGGGCAAGGCGCTCAGCTTCCTCTGCCGCAAAAGCCAAAACCCGTTTGCACTCCTGACTCAACGGCATATCAACCGAAGTGGAAACGCGGCCCTGCGTGGGCTTGTGCTCCGCCACCTGCTTGCGAATGGATTCGGCGGCGTCTTTCGGCAGAAGTTTCTGGACGAGTTCTGGATCCTCCCGCAACAGGCCGAGCAGAAGATGCTCGGTTTCGAAGTACTGCGCTCCAAAATTGCTGGCTTCATAGCGGCCGAAGAAAATTACGCGGCGCGCTTTTTGAGTGTAGCGTTCGAACATAGGATGACTCCGCAGGGGCTGGCGATGGGTGCTGTTCCTAATCTACCGCTTACGCGCCGCGATTGCCAGCCGTGAGGTGGCGGTTCGCAACTCTAAGATTGTCCCGGACATTTCGAAGACCTATAATCTTTCCTCTTGCATTGCGGAAAGCGGCAGCGCACACGAGCCGCTCAATTGAAATTACTTCGGCAGATGATGCCGGCTGAGGAGGCGACGCCATGAGCAGTAAGGATCGTATTGCGGTTACCACCTGGAGCTTTCACGCCTATTTTCGTCAGACGGCGGAAAAGAATTTCAAGTGGCCGGGACCGGCGCTCGATCTGCGCCAGTTTCCCGGGATGATCGCCGACCGTTACGGTATTCATCAGCTTGAGCTGTGCAGCACGCACTTTGAATCCATGTCGCCGGCCTACGTGCGCGACGTTAAGGCGTCGCTGGCGAAGGCGCGCAGCGGGGTGGTGAATATGCCGGTGGATTATGACCAGGACTGGGAAGGACGCGGCTTGAGCGATCCGAACGACCGCCAGTGGGAGAAGGAAATTGCTGACCGTGAAAAGTGGATCGATATTGCAGCGTATCTGGGCGCAAAATCCATCCGGCCCAACCCCGGCGGGACGGAAAAGACCGATCTCGCCCGGCCGATTGCGGCTTACAAGCGGCTGGGTGCATACGGTCGCAAGAAGAACGTTCGCGTCATCATCGAGAATCATGGCGGCGTGGCGGGCAAGGCAGAAAACATTGTGGCGATTGTGAAGGCGGCGGGATATCCGTGGGTCGGGACGCTGCCGGATTTCGGCAACTGGCACAACCCGGCGGCGCGCTTTCCGGGACTGCGGCTGATGTTTCCTTACGCGCTGACGGTGTGCCACGCCAAAGGCGTGGATTTTCCGCCGGCGCGGAGATTCGATTTTGGTGAGTGTGTACGAATTTCCAAGGCGGCACGGTTCCGTGGCGCATACTCCGTGGAGTTTGGCGGCGAGAAGAGTCCGTATGAGGGCGTGGCGGATCTGATCGCGGCGCTGGAAAAGACGGTCTAAACAAAAGGTTGAAGAGCGCGAGTTGCGAGCTGGCGAGGTTAGATGAAATCGTGGGGTGAGCATGAAGAACAAAGAAGAGT
>JBOGKI010000165.1:0-8551 GCA_050745605.1 Terriglobia bacterium
GAGTAGTCCTTGACGGCCTGCGCGCCAAGCTTTCGTTCCAACTCATCGGCCGTCATCCGCGCGTGCGTGCCGGCGGCGATCAGAAACCGGATATTCGAGCGCGGAACACGGGCGCCTTCGATGCGCCGCAGGACCGCGGGCAATACGGCCGCCGCGGGCGTCTGACGCGTGATGTCGTCCACGAGGATCAACACCCGCGCCGAGGGCGAAACCAGCTTTTCCACCCGTTCTGATCCAAACGGCCGATCCAGAGCCTGCTCCGTCAACTGCCCCGTTGGAGGCGGAACTTCGGTCCCATTGGGACTCAGCACGGCGAGCAGGTTGGATTCTGGAACACGGAGCGCGGGAAATTCAGCATCAGAAAATTGAATGGTCATGGTACGCGTTGAACGCAGTCGCTTACGGATCGAAACTCCCGTCCTCTCACAGCAACGCCCAGGCCGCTAGCACGTAGAGCCCGGCTTAAGTCGGGCATCTTGGCCCGGCCAATGTGCCGCGCTAAAGCGCGCCGCCACGTTACGCGGCTGCTACACCGCATTCTTCACCCAGGCGTGGCGCGGATCATCCGACCATGCGCCGTAGCGGCGCTGCTCACCGGCCAGGACCCAGGTGTAATGCAATTCGTAACCAGGCGCGGCCACCACCGGATGATAACCTCGCGGAATCAGGACCGTGTCCCCGTCCCCCACCACAAACACATTGTTGAAGGCCGGCGCGTCACCAGGCGCCGTATAGGTGGACATCAGTCCATAGCCCTGCGTCGGCCGGACGCGAAAGAAATAAACCTCCTCCATCGCCGCTTCCCGCGGAGGATCGGAGCGGTCATGCTTGTGAGGCGGGTAGCTGGACCAATTACCGGGTGGGTTCAAGGTTTCGCCCGCGATTAGTTTTTCCGCCGCAATGTTATCCCCGACGGCCGTGAAAACGGTACGTTTCCAGTTATGACGGCCGGCCGCGTTCACCATCACACTCGCGCCCTCCGCTAGCGCCGAAGGAATCTTGGCGGCAGAAGGAGCAAGGAAAATGCCCGCGTCCAGGGCATCGGAAACCGCCGTAACCGTGAAGGATGATTGGGGCGGAACGTAAACCATGGACGGTGGCCCGTCAAACACACTCGCCCGTCCACCGACCCGACCGTATTCCTGCCTCTCGCCTCCGGCAACTTGAACGCTCACTTTGGCGGAGCCCGAAAAGATATCGATCACGCACTCGCGCCCACCCATTTCGGCGGAGTAGTGATCCTCACCTCGCAACTCGAGACGGCCGAATTCCAGGAAGCGCATTGCTCCCGGCTTGATGATCTCCGTGTATTTCCCAGTAGGCTGCCACTTGACCTGACGCTCCATGATTACCTTGTTATCCCACAAATTGATCCAGAGCTATGCCGAACCATGTTGAAATCTCCGATGCCACGCGGGCCGAAGAACCCCAGTGGGTGGATTGAGAGCGACCCGCATCGATCCTTCGCCGCGCTCAGGATAGCACGCGCGCGGACTTATGCAGGGACCTGGTGGACTTGCAATCCGAGCTTGCGCACGGCCTTGCAATTGGTTCGCGCGCTTTCATCCGGGCCGCCCCTGGGCACGCGGTACCCGTCCAGTTCAACAACGATCCACCCCGTGAAACCGACGTCGCGCAGCGCGCTCATAATAGCCGGAAAATTGACCACGCCTTGGCCAATCTCGCAGAAGTGATATCTTTCGCGCCGCACCAGGTTGGGGTCTCTGCGCGCCAGTTGCGCGATGTTCCGCGGCACGTCTTTGAAGTGTAAAAAGATCATACGCTCCTGATAGGTCCGAATCACCTCCGCCGGGTCGGAGCCTCCCAGCGTCAAGTGCGCGACATCCGCAATCAGCTTCACGCGGTCGGGATCCGTCGCGGCAAGCACCCGGCCAAGGCCTTTGCGGGTCTCGCCGTAAGTGCCGAAGTGGGGATGGTATCCCAGGCCCAGGCCGTATTCTTCTGCAACCCTGCCGAGATCGTTCATGCGAGCGCCCAAGGCGTGAAATTGGTCGTCAGAATACTTTCCGTCCGGCTTTCCAGCGTCAGTGACTTGAAGATATTTTCCACCCATCTTTTGCTGGAATACCGCGTATTGCCGAAGGCGGGCGGATTGGTCCACGGGATTTGCCGGATCCACGCGCACTTCCGAGGCAGAAAGGGCGACGGGTTCGAGCTTCAACTGGTGAACAAGGTTCAACAGTTCTTCCTCCTTGCTGCCCGCGTAGGCTTCTTCCACCCAGCCGAGCATCTGCGTCCCCTGGAAGCCGAGTTGGGAGATGGTGCGAAGCGCATGCTCAAACTGATCTCGCGGCCAGGAGATGGTGGCGTAGCCCACGGGGTTCGGCAACCGGCCGCTCTCTCGGGCTTCGAGCATCGGCGTCGCGCACCAGGCCACAAGGGGCGTGGTTGCCATCTTCAAAAAGTCCCGCCGTCCGCGATCCCGGCTTGCCGCGGATGTCTCAGCGGGTTTTCTCTTCTTTGCGCTCATGGTTCGCCTCGATTTTCAAAATACCGCGACGTGAATGCCATACACACAACAGCGGCGCCGTCATTCCTGACGGCATGCCAAAGATTTTCAATTGTAATACGGAGTGACGTATCTCGGTTTGGGTATTCAAGTCAAAATCCTTCGCCCGGCTCCGGATGACATCGCCGGGGGTCCTTCCTGGCATCCCGATTACCCCAGTTCCTCCCGGAAAAATGCCATACTGGCGGCAGCATCTTTTTCAAAGGAACCCTTCGCCTCAATGGAGATGCCGCCCCGGAATTGTATCTTTTTCACCAGGTTGAAAAACACCGGGTACTCCGGGTCTTCGGCCGGGCTCCTGGGCCACAGCCGGCCGTGCGGGTTGGCGAAATGAAAATGGACGATCTGCTTTCGCGCTGTCCAGATGATCTCCGGGTTCTCATTTTCCTCGCGAAGATGGTAGAAGTCGATGATCATCCGGACATTCGAGTGATCGACATCGCGCACCATCCGCAGCGCTTCAGCTCCGGTGTTCAGAATATTGCTTTCCTGATGCCGCAGCGGTTCGATGGCCATCACCATGCCCTTGCGGCGCGCGACACCGCCGGCCATACGCAGGAATAACTGGATCTGCTCCCAGGCCCGCGCCCGAGAGAAACCGTCCGGGACATTGCGGGATCGCGCGCTTCCCCAGACGGCAATCTTCCCTCCAAGTTGGCGGCAGCGTTCTAGTGTGGTTTCAACATACTCCTGCAATGCGTCCGGATGGACATCATGCCCCACCACGCGCAGCCGCGTGATGAAGGTATTGAAGCACTCGCAACGGATGGTCGATGCGAGCACCCGCTGCTTAAAACTCTTGAACGCCGCGTCATCCATTTCCGCAATGGCCGCCCCGGCCGGTTCGAGATAGTCAAAACCATAGTGCGTGGCTTTTCCAAGGTTGTAAGGCGGGCTGCACACTCCGATTTCAACGCCGTTTATGGCCGCAAGCGCCGGCCACGCCGCTGTCGCTGCACCCAGAACTTTCAAGAATTGGCGTCTTGTTGTCATGCTGTTGTCACGATGGCAGAGAATGACCCGCCTCGAACCGTTTCCGGCGCTTGTGGGCGCCGTCCAGACCAGCGGTCATAGACCGCCGCTACAGCCAGGCTGCAACCGCGCTTCCCAGGTTCGTATTAGGCGCGAGCCCACAGAAGACTATAGAGCAACACGCCGAGCACGATAAGAGTAATGACCACATAAAGGCGATCCCTTTCCAGCGCAAAAGCCACGGCGGAGAAGGCCACTCGCGCCACCGGAGTTGCGATCAGGAGAAGCAAACCAAACTGGATAATGCCGCGAGGCCGGAGGATGATCGCGCCGTGGAGAATGCCCTTGAGGCTCCGAAAATCCAGGGGCTCGCCATGGAAAAAGGAATAGTCCGGATGGGTACGGCCATAGCGCATGAGATAGAAGATACCGCCCGCCAGCACCACAGAGGCGGCGATGATGACTCCGGCACGAAGCAGATTGCTAACGACCTCTTCGATTCTTTTGTCGTTCCAACTCTCCCCGATCCTCGTCACTCTAAAGCCTCCCGGCAAGGCCGTGATAGATCATCTCAACCGCAAGCACGGTCACGGCGATGGCAAAAATGACCCGCAGAACATTGGACCGGGTCTTGGGCAGGATGCGGGCACCCAGAAGCGCGCCCAGCAGAACCCCAAGCATCACCGGCATCGCCAGGCCCGGATCCACGTATCCTTGCCTCAAATAAACGCCGGCGCTGGCGGCCGCGGTCACCCCAATCATGAAGTTACTGGTGGTGGTCGAGACCTTGAACGGCAAACGCATCACCTGGTCCATGGCCACCACCTTCAGTGCTCCGGAGCCGATCCCCAGCAAACCGGAGAGAATCCCAGCGCCAAACATCACGCCGAAACCTCCCGGCACCGAATGGACCCGATAGGACTTCAAACCATCGATGGCGGGATAAGTGGAATCCATGCGCAGGATTCGAGAAATGCGGTCCTGCGGCCGGTCGTCCGTGGTGAGCTCAGGATGGATGCGGGTAGATTGGAATGCTGAATAGAGAAGCACGACGCCAAAGACAATGCCGATGACGGTGGTGGGAAGCTCCAAAGTGATTGCTGCGCCCACCACCGCTCCAATCGTGGTGGCAATTTCAAGAAACATGCCGGCGCGGATATTGGAAAGGCCTTCCTTCACGTAAGCCGCCGCCGCTCCTGAAGACGTCGCGATCACGGACACCAGCGACGCGCCCATGGCGTAGCGAATATTCACCCCGAAGGCGAGCGTCAGCAGGGGAGTCACGACGATGCCTCCGCCGAGGCCGGTCAAGGCTCCCAGGAAACCCGCCGCCAGAGCGCCCAAGCCAATGACCAGCGTGAATTCGGCTGTGTTCAAATGATGCATCGCAAGGATGATCCGGCGCGTGAACCTTGCTGATCTGGCAAGAAAAAATATGAAAGCAATTTCAAAGCTGGACGAGCAGAATGCCTGACCCTTACAAAAAAGGCCAAGTGGAAATTTAGCACAATCAGGAGGATAACTGCGCGTTTTCGAATGGTTCGATCCGAGCTGCGGCCAGGTTCCCAAAGTGTAACCACACAAAAGGCCGCTATTCAGGTTAGGTAATTTTCAACGCGCGTCTGGCAGCCTGCCGCGATCAAGGAAGGCCCCTGCCGATCTTATCGTGCGGCGGGACGAGGGACGGCTCGTCCCGTGCGTTGCGAGGAACGAACGCGGAGGCATCGCCGGTTCTAGTCGTGAAGTTGATGCTCCTGGGTCGTCGTCAAAGAACCGCACGCCGCCCCGAAGATAAGCCTTCGCATCGTTGGTAAACAGGATTTCAAACCGCCTCGGGCCCTGGGTCAGGATATTCAAGCGACCGTCCTCGTATCGCCGGATGACTTTGATCACTTCGGCCGTGCACCCAACCGTCTGCATTTCTTCATCACTGAGCAGGACCATCCCAAAATCCTGCCCCCCGCTCGGCCCGCGCCGGCAAGCTTTCCAGGCAGTCGCTCGTCATCTGCTTGCACCTGTCCTCGAAAATATGCAGCGGGAGCAGCCCCGCGGGAAGGAAGCCCACATCGAGCGGAAACAAGGGAAGCAGAAGCTCATCCATAGACCAAAACCCTCGGCGCAGAGCCTCCGTCTATAGCGGGCGCTCGCCCCACAGCGGGCGCTTCCGCAGGCCACAAGTCAGAAGGCGGGAATCATCCCCAGTGGGGCCCGATTATATCAGAAAGGTCTCCGCCCAGCGCTGGATCCAGGATGTGCAAGGTTTTCCTGCGAACCGGCAGGGACGCGAAGCTTGCGTCTACGCCTTCGCTCGCACCCAGCTTCCGGAGTGACGCATAAGGACAAGGTGAAACATTTCCAATAGCAGAGAAAAGTGCCCTTGATCCCTCCAGCGTAGCGTGCTAGGATGCTCCCCTTCCCACAGCTCATTTCCCGGGCAGGAGCTCTGTTCATGGCGCAAATTAGTATCGCGGACACGACCGGCGTACACTTCGATGTCCAATTAGACGACAACAGCCCGCTCGCCAAATCAGAACTGCGGAGCCTTTCTTCTGTGACAGCTCAGATCGTTGGTGAGTTCTCAAAGCCGCTTGAGGTTGCCAAGCTGGCAGCCACCACGTTTGGAGCTAACTTCACGTCACCTTCAATAACGGCAGGGGGAAACCGGACACTCACCATAAAGAGTGGAGCGAACGCATCGCTTTGCGAACTGCGGGCCTCCGACAGTCCTCTATTCGGAGATGATCCGTATGCGCCGCCCATCGTCATTGGTGATGGCCAGTGTTGGATCGCTTTCGAGCTCGATACGCTTTTTGACCTTACCTTGAATCTGCCGGTAGGGATTGGGGGCGTGTCTGGTTTTGGGGTCGGCATCGAAGCCTCAGTGGCTCCCACGTTTACTTCCTATACTCTCTTCGACAAGGCCAGTGGCGCCTTACCCACCCTAGGGCAAGCGGTTGGGATGAGCCTTTCAAACTTCGACGCAGTTACCTCCGCTGCCCAGTTGCGCAACCAAAAGCCGGGTACAGTTCAGGCGTCCGATATCATCGGCACCGTCACGTTGAGTGGTTCGTATTCTCTCCCGATTTCCGTCAATCAGCTTAGCTTGGCAGACGCAAAACTACCGTTCAATTACTCCGTCAATGTCCGACCGCAACTGGGGGTTACGTTGGCCGGCTCCATCGCCATCACTGGGGAGTACATTGTCCGCTCGTTCCGAAAGACCGGCACTGAGCTCCAACTGGGAGTCTACAAGAAGAGAGGCACCGACTTATCAGCCAGCTTTACCGCTGGCGCAGGGGTACACGCGCCAGTCGGTAAAACCGACCTGATTGCCTCGTTCTTTTCCGCGGTGGTGCCTGGAGTCGATTTGAAAGCGGCAGGTCTGTCCGATGCCGATCTCAAGACCATTCAAAAAACTCTGAAAGACAGCATCGATCGCAGTCTTTCGCTATCACTGAATCTCTGTTGCTCTGCGTGTTTCGATAACGAGGCGGCTCTCGTGTATTCGATCGACCTCACCGGCGATCAGGCCACGACGGACGCTGCGATCGACGCTGCTTTCCGCGGTGATTGGACATTGCTCGCCAATCTGCCAAACGCGAAGTCTCTCAGGAACGTAGTGGGCGAAACGCAGCAGAACCGACATAAGACGGTCATCAACCTTCTCGGAATCTACAATTACGAGTCGGTAGCTACGTTTATTGGCTCCTGCACGGTACTCCGGAGCCCGGAAGACGGCACCATCACCATCACCGACAACGCAAGCGCAAGCCGCATCTCGGTCGCTTCCATGCCTTACGCTGCCGACGCCGACCGGCTCAGGACCGTCCTCGCGCAAGCTTTCCTAGCCACCGCCACCTACACCGCGGCCAACAGCGGCGGGAAGCTTAGTGCGGATCTCAATGCATCCCTGAGCTATCTGCTCTACGAGGAAGAGTTACACGCTCAGTCGGTGCGCAAGGATCTTTTGGTGGGGATTGCGCTCGGGCTGATAAGTCAGGCCGAGTGGCAGAATCTGGCTCCCGCTAGCGCTTGCCCGAAGCACGTACGCATAGCAGCGAAAGCAGTCTTCGGCAACGACGCTGCTATGCGTCTGTTCTTTTCCGACCCCACAGCCCGCACGCCTTGGGCGCTGGACCATCTGAAACGCGTGGGTCGAAACGTGTTGTCTTCACTGCTGGACCCCAATGATCCGATTGATGCCAGGCGCCAGCAAGTACTCGGCGACGACACGACGTGGTCCCAAATGGACCAGCAGCGCTTCCCCGCGGACTCCCCGGCATCTTACGGCGATTGGTACGACATCACCTTCTGGGCGAAGCCTATCAGCCAGATAGCGCCTCTGATCAATGCCTTGCTCCAGGCAGTCGACCAATCGACGGCAGCCGATCCAAGCACTGATCCGAACTTCATGGCAAAGCGAGACGCTCTCGCAAAGGGTCTCGGCCAAGTTTCGCGGAACACGCATGCAGCGCACGAAGCGGACTGGCCCATCGCGGTCATGTGCCAGTTGTCTGGGTTTAGGCCCAAGGTCAGCCTTCAGGCCGCGTGGGACGGTAAGCTGTATTTCAACAAACCGTAGCTCCGCATTCCACACGAGCCATTCATTCGATTACCCGCTCCCACTAGAATCCGGTGGGGCCGTCTCAGTACCCCCAGGACTATTTTCGGCTTTGGGGCTACATCGGGAGTGATGAGGTGTCGGGGTCGCAGTCGGCACGCGACGGGGTCTCCACGCAGTCCGGAGTTTGATTCTCACCACGATTCTTCGCAGGTCAGATGCGGGCCTGGCACTCCTGCCCAGGCTGGGCTTAATGTATCCTGGTCGGCAAGGCTCAGATTCTCCCGCGCCACAAACACGCCAGCAGACCTTGACCTGGCCACAGCACTGCCACCCGCCTCTAATGGCCACGATCCGAAAATTCACAGCAGTGCAACACTCCGTTAATACGGGGATAACATCCGCGAGGCTTAATTAAACGTCATTCAGTCTGAATTTCTCACCATCTGTTGGGAAGGGCTGGGTTTCAACCCTGCCTTGACTAGCGC
>JBOGKI010000166.1:0-8541 GCA_050745605.1 Terriglobia bacterium
GATTCAAAGACCGGTCCTCTCATCGCCACTATAATTGGTAATCCTCAATAGCCGATCAGGCTTTCCAGAAACCCAATCGACCGGCGGATATCCGCAAATTGTTGGGGACCGGAAATCTCCCGTTCAATCGTGATCGCGCCCTGGTAATTCAACTTTTTCAAGCCGTCAATGATGGCGCGAAAATCCACCTTGCCTTGGCCGATGGGGACTTCCTGCCCGAGATTCCTGGGGTCGGTGGGGAAGAGGCCATCCTTGGCGTGAATGCCCTGAACGTACGGCCCGATGATGGGCAGAGCGTCTACCGGATTGGCCTTGTCATACAGGATGAGGTTGGCGAGGTCAAAGTTGATGCCCTGGTTGTCCAGGCCCACGTCGTGAATCGCACGCAGCAAGGTGATGGGAGTTTCTTGGCCGGTCTCATAGCGGAAATTCTGGCCGTTCTGTTTGCAATAAGAAGCCACTTCGCGGATGGCTTCAACAACTTCTTGGTAGACAGGATCGTTCGGATTCTCCGGCAGGAAGCCGCAATGGGTCTGGACCGCGGGGAGGCCACATTGCTTGGCGAAATCTGAAGCCTTCTTAAAAAAGGCAACGCGCTCGGCGCGATATTGACGCGGCACAAGGCCGATGGTCGCAGGCCCCTGGTAGAAATCGTAGACGGCCGGGCCCGGCCCGCTGGCCACCAGCGCCGTTGCTTCAACCTGGTAATGGTCCAGCGCCGTCTTCAGGCGAGGAATCAAACCGGCATCCAGCGAATCCGTGTAAACCTGGCAGGTGGGAAGGCCAAGCGTATGAACTTTGGCGATGGCGGCGTCAGGATCGCTGCCGATGCCAATGATGATGCCCAATCGTAACGGCTTGGGACCAGCCTTTGAGGGCGACTCCGGCAGAGAAACCGGCGCTGGGTTCGACGGGTTCGAAGACGCCTCGCCGGGCTCGCGCTCGCCGACCTCAACGGGTTTTGCTGAGGCGGACAACACCGAAACGCCGCCCGCCACCACGGACGCTTGCAGAAACCCTCTTCGATCCACGGCCAATTTTTGTGACTCCCGGTAAATTCGCAGACTTCATCAAGCAACGCC
This sequence comes from Terriglobia bacterium, assembly GCA_050745605.1. GTDB lineage: Bacteria > Acidobacteriota > Terriglobia > UBA7540 > UBA7540 > CALCEB01. The sequence continues at coordinate 1,083 of JBOGKI010000166.1, forward strand.
GTCCAGGCAACGCCGGAACCGGCCGCCACCCGTGAGAACCCGCGACGCAACGGCCGTACCATCGCAGGCGGAAAACATATCACAATCACGAGCAGCATGAGAAGCCGCCTTTTTGTTGTCAGGGCCGGACGAATTTGCGAGAATGCGAGATTAACATCATGTCTTCACACCTGTAACCTGGCGAAGGCTGAAAGCTGACCGCTGAAAGCTTTTCTTAAGGAGAAAACATGACTTTTGATCCGAAACATTGGAGCCGCGCCATTACCGATGGGCCGCAGCGCGCGGGCGCTCGCGCTATGCTGAAAGCGATTGGCTTGACGGATGAGGACCTGGCCCGGCCCATCGTGGGCATTGCCAATACCTGGATTGAGACCATGCCGTGCAATTTTCACTTGCGCCAGCTTGCGGCCAAGGTAAAAGAAGGTGTTCGCGCCGCCGGCGGCACGCCCATGGAGTTCAACACCATTTCCATTTCTGACGGCGTGACCATGGGTACGGAAGGGATGAAGGCTTCGCTGGTGAGCCGCGAAGTGATCGCCGATTCGATTGAATTGGTGGGCAGGGGCCACATGTTTGACGCTGTGGTGGCGCTGGTCGGCTGTGACAAAACCATTCCGGGCGGCGCGATGGCGCTGATCCGGCTGAACGTGCCTTCGATCTTGCTCTATGGAGGCTCCATCGCCACCGGGAATTTCCAGGGCCGCGATGTAACCGTCGGAGATGTTTATGAAGCCATTGGCGCCCACGCCGCCGGACTGATGACGGACGCGGAGCTGAAACAACTGGAAGACGTGGCTTGTCCCGGCGCCGGAGCGTGCGGCGGGCAGTTCACTGCGAATACCATGTCCACGGTGATGGAGTTTATTGGCCTGTCACCCCTGGGCTTCAACAGTGTGCCCGCCACCGTGCCGGAGAAGGCGGAAATCGCCTACCAGACCGGGAAACTGGTGATGGACGTGTTGCGGCAAAACCGCCGACCCAAGGATATCCTGACGCGCCAGGCCTTTGAAAATGCCATTGCCAGCGTTGCGGCCACGGGCGGTTCAACAAACTCGGTGCTGCACCTGCTGGCCATGGCGCGTGAGGCGGGCGTGCCGTTGAGTATCGATGACTTTGACGCTATCAGCCGCAAAACGCCGCTGATTGCCGACTTGAAGCCGGGCGGGCGCTACATGGCCGTGCACGTTCACCAGGCAGGCGGCATTCAACTGATCGCCAAGAAAATGCTCGAAGGCGGATTGATCGATGCGAGCCAGGTCACGGTGACGGGCAAAACGCTCGGCGAGGAAGCCAAGAAGGCCGTGGAAACACCGGGACAGGTGGTGGTACATCCCGCTTCAAGACCCCTGAAGGAGACGGGCGGCCTGGTGATTCTGAAAGGGAGCATCGCTCCGGAAGGCGCCGTGGTGAAGATTGCCGGGCATGAGAGGCTCTACCATCGCGGCCCCGCCCGCGTCTTCAATTGTGAAGAGGATGCGATGAAGGCCGTGACCACGAAAACCATTAAGCCTGGCGACGTAGTGGTGATCCGCTACGAAGGGCCAAAGGGCGGTCCGGGTATGCGGGAGATGCTGGGCGTGACGGGCGCGATTGTGGGCGAAGGCATGGGTGATTCGGTGGCGCTGCTCACCGATGGGCGCTTCAGCGGCGCCACGCGCGGTCTGATGGTGGGTCATGTGTCGCCTGAAGCCGCCGTGGGCGGGCCCATTGCCGCATTGCAGGACGGAGATATCGTGGTGTTTGATATCAACGCCCGGAAACTGGACGTTGAATTGTCTGCGGCAGTGATTCAGGACCGCCTCAAGAGCTGGCATGCCCCTGAGCCGCGCTATAAGAGCGGCGTGTTTGCGAAATACGCGGCGCTGGTAGGCTCTGCCGCCGAGGGCGCGATGACCCAGCCGGCGGAGTGAATGGCAGCCACAAGCCTTGGTTGCATCAGGCAGGAACGATATTCTCGATTTGTAGGTGGAGGATGGTTTTGCAGGATGCGCACACAAGGCGCGGAACGGCGCTGGTGTTCTCTTCGATCATAAAGACCACACATTCACCGCAACGCGCGCAAGGGGCGGTGGGATTGGTAGCGTCGGGTGGGGATGGGATCAACCCGGAATCCGTGATGGGCGCGTCCGCGATCGTGGTTGAAAGCTCGAAGGTGGCGTAGCAATCTCCGCAAACGTGATTAAAGCAACAAGTGGGATTGCAGGAGTAAACCACGTTGGGCGAGGCGCATTGCGGGCATTGAACGATGAGGGGAACCAGCTTCATCAGCGTCTGCCCTTGTAGCGCCGCCGTCCCGGCGGCACTTGCCGGCAGAGCCTGCCCTGAGCGATGCGAAGGGATGCCGGCGCTACGAATACCGCAGCCATCGCAGCACCTCCATCAATGACGGCCGCTTGCCATACATCAGCACCCCCACGCGGTAGATTTTAGCGGCGCAGTAGACCACGGCAGCGGTTGTTGCTGCGAGCAGAAACAGTGATAGCGCAATCTGCCAGAAGGGCGGAGTCTGCAGGGCGATGCGCATGATCATCAGGATGGGGGAGAAGAATGGGAACAGTGAGAGCAGGATCGAGGTCGTGGAGCTGGGGTCGCGCATCACGACTCCAAACAACATAAACCCCGCGACGACGACCAGGGTGATGGGCATCTGGGCTTGCTGCGCGTCCTGCTCGCTGGAAACGGTGGCCCCAACGGCCGCGTAAAGGGAAGCGAACAACAGATAGCCGGCTGCAAAATAGATGACGGCATAAACGAGCAAGGCGGGTGGGATGTGAAGCGTCATGCCGGTCAGCGAGGGGTTGAAGCTCCTGGCCATGGCGATGCCGTAGCCCGCGAGCAAGGTCGCGGCAATGACCCAGATCAGGAATTGGGTGAGGGCCACTGCCGCGATACCCAGGATTTTTCCGGCCATAAAGTAGAGGGGCTTCACAGAGGAAATCAGGATCTCCATGATCCTGCCGGTTTTTTCCTCGAGCACGGAGCGCATGGTGGCAATTCCGTACATTAACAGCGCGGCGTAGAGGATCACCGCCATGCCGATAGCCACTCCAAACGTTTGTCCTTTCTCTTCAGTTTCACCTTGTGCTGTCACGCGCACCAGCTTGATGTCTACGTCACGGACGATACTCTTTAAGTCCTGGGCGGGAACTCCCTGGTTCCTCAGCCGTTCGGTAATCAGCGACTGGCTCATCGCCTGGTTGATCGAATCCATGGTTTCAAAGACGCCCGGATTATTCACCAGGAATTCCGGGTCCTTTCCAGAGAGAGCGCCGGCCGGTATCAACAGAACGCCATCAATCTGTTTGGCTCGCACCATCTCATCAAGCCGCTTGCGAGCCGCCGCCTCGTCTGCCGGCCTTTCGGTAACCTCCTCGAAGTCGTAAGCGGGCTTGCCATTTTCCAATTTTTTCTGGGCCAGCGCCTCTGCTAGTGACGGGCCAAGGTTCCCGGAAAGGTCGAGGATGGCGATTCTTTCCGCATGGACGGGCTGGGATGTGTTGAGCAACGCCTGGAAAACGATCATGCCCACGATGAACAGCGGGATGGCAATCGTCGTGATCACGAAGCTTTTGGTCATCACCTGGGCGCGATATTCGCGTTTGAGGACCAGCCAGATTTTATGCATGGTTCGTGGAGACCAGATCGATGAAAATATCGTTTAGGGGAGGCTCAACCAGCTCAAAGCGGTTCACTCGAACGCCGCGCTGCACGGCCAGCTTCAAAATTTCCTGGGGATCCGCGCCGGGCCGAAGCTTGGCTTCCACCACTTCGCCGTAATGGTTGACTTTTTCGACGAGGTCCGGGAAGTTAAAGAAATTTCCGTCGCCCTCGAACTCCATTCGAACCGTGTTTTTGCCGTAGGACTTCTTGATGGCTTTCAGCTCGCCGTCCAGAACCTTACGGCCGGCATGAATCAGGCAAATGGATTCGCACATCATCTCCACCTGCTCCATGCGATGGGTGGAAAGGATCACCGTGGCTCCCTGATCCTTCAATTCCAGCATCAGATCCTTCACCAGCGTGGCGTTCACCGGATCGAGCCCCGTAAAAGGCTCGTCCAGGATCAGCAAGGGAGGCTGGTGGATGATGGCGGCGATGAATTGCACTTTCTGCTGCATGCCCTTGGAAAGATCGATGACCTTGTGATCCGCCCACTTTCCCAGCTCCAGGCGTTCCAGCCAGGAAGCGGTCCGAATGCGGGCCTCCGATTCGGGAACACCCTTGATGCCGGCAAGAAATACCAGGTTATCCCGGACCTTCATGCGCGGGTAAAGGCCGCGCTCCTCGGGAAGGTAGCCGACCAAGTTCTGGCTGTTGTCGGTCAAGGGCTCGCCGAAAAGCTGAATGGCGCCCTCGTCCGGCACCAGCATCCGCAGTAGCATTCGCAGGGTGGTGGTCTTGCCCGCGCCGTTCGGTCCCAACAATCCAAACAGCGCGCCTTTTTTTACGCGCAGGTCAAGATGACTGACCGCCGTGACCTGTCCATACTTCTTCGTAACTTTATCGACCAGAACGGCTTCCATTTTCTCTTTTACGGCGGAATCAAGAAATCGCAGTCCTGAAGCCGGGTCCTCCGGGTCCAGCGTACCGAGGCTTGGGAATCGCCGGGCGGAAAATAACCTCAAGCACTTTATAGCATCAAATCACATGCCGGACAATGAGCACGGAAATTTGGGTCTAATTCACCGGGCCGCCATCATTCACGATTCTCCCGCGGCGGATTTACAAAGCCGCGGATAATCCGGCGTAGTACACTGTCCTGCGTCCTGGCCTCGAACACCGGCACGAGCGGGCCGGGCAAGAAGGTTCAATGCTTTGCCGTTTTTGAAGAAGGGATTGTTTCCAATGAGAGATGTGGTCATTATCGGTTCGGGCTGTGCGGGCCTGACCGCGGCGATTTACACAGCGCGCGCTAACCTGAAACCTCTGGTGATCCGGGGTCTTGAAGCTGGGGGCCAACTGAGCCTGACGACCCAGGTTGAGAATTTCCCGGGCTTTCCCCAAGGAGTTATGGGGCCCGAATTGATTGAGTGGATGCAAAGGCAAGCCGCGGAATTCGGAGCCGAATTCAAGGAAGGCGATGTCAGCCGCGTCGATCTTTCCAAAAGACCTTTCCTGGTCGAAAAGGGCGAAGAGCAGATTCAAACCCGGACCTTGATTGTCGCCTCGGGAGCTTCGGCCAAGATGCTGGGACTTGACTCCGAGAAACGCCTGCTCGGGCACGGCGTCTCCACCTGCGCCACCTGCGATGGCTACTTCTTCCGCGGCAAGGAAGTGGCGGTGGTGGGCGGCGGCGATACGGCCGCGGAAGATGCATTGTTTCTGACGCGGTACTCGAAGAAGGTTCACGTCGTTCACCGGCGTGACCACTTGCGCGCGTCAAAGATCATGGCGGACCGGCTGCTTCGCAACGAAAAGGTGCAGCCGGTTTGGAACTCGGTCGTGCTAGACATTCAGGATGCGGATCAGGGCCACGTCACGGGGATGAAGTTGAAAAATGTAGTGACGGATGAGGAGAGCTTTCTGCCTGTTCATGGGGTCTTCATTGGCATCGGGCATTCGCCCAACACCGCCATTTTCAAGGGCCAGCTCGAAATGGACGATCTGGGCTACCTGAAAACCCAGAATGGCTCACGTACCAACGTTTCAGGAGTTTTTGCAGCGGGTGACGTTCAGGACCGGATTTACCGCCAGGCGGTCACCGCAGCCGGTTCCGGCTGCATGGCGGCGATGGACGCGGAGCGCTTCCTTGAGGCCGAGCACTGAACGATGAGCTTTCAACAATCAGCCCTCAGCGATCAGCAAGAGGAACCAACCGGTAGTGGTGCAGTTTGCTGTAGCGGCGCTCGGCGCCTGCCCCGCTGCAAAGCGAGGAGCGCCGAAAACGATGTGGAATCAACAGCGCCGGCCCCGCCAGGGTAAGCTCCGACCGCCACTACGGAAACCAAACTGACCCACTACCAACCAATCGCCTGGGCTGAAAGTTGCCGGCTGAGCGTTGGCCGTCAATTCAAATTTTCCGCTGCGCTCACGCCGCCCGCGAGAAGCTTTGCCGCGCTCTGCTAGGTCATCACCGCCTATGCTTCGTTCAACACTGCTTTACCTCTCGGAGCGCGAAACTCCACGCAAGCTGATCAGCCGCCTCTCGTCGGGCAAGCGGCTGGCGTCGCGCTTCATCGCGGGCGAAAATTTGGATGAAGCCCTTGACGTGGTCCGCCGGCTGAATCACGACGGCTTCGATGTGACGCTGGATTTACTGGGTGAAAGCGTCTCCAATCGCGTCGCCGCCGAACAGGCCAGCCACGCCTACACCGCCATCCTGGACCGTATCGCGACGGAAGGTTTGCGTTCCAACATTTCAATCAAACTGACGCAGTTGGGTCTGGAGATTGGACCGGAAGTAGCGCACCAGAATCTGAACCCCATCTGGCAAGCTGCCGCTAGCCGCCACACCTTTGTCCGAATTGACATGGAAGGTTCCGCTTATACACAGAGCACGCTCCGGGTTTTCTACGAGGCGGGCGCTCCCCGTGAGTCGCTCGGCGTGGTCATTCAATCCTATCTCTACCGGAGCGAGAAGGACGTGGATGACTTGCTCAAGCACGGAGCTCAGATCCGGCTGGTCAAAGGGGCTTACAATGAGCCGCCCGAACTAGCTTTCCCCCGGAAACAGGACGTGGACGAGAACTTTGCGCTGCTGATGAAAAAGCTCCTCTCCAGCGGCAACTACCATGCGATCGCATCGCATGATCCGGCTATGATTGAGGCCACCAAAGCCTTCGCCCGGGAGTCCAGGTTGAAACAGGACAGCTTCGAATTTCAGATGCTCTACGGCATCCGCCGAGATTTGCAGAATCAGTTGAAGAACGAAGGCTATCGGGTGCGGATTTATGTGCCCTACGGCGGACAATGGTATGCCTACTTCATGCGCCGCCTGGCGGAACGGCCTGCCAACTTGATCTTCCTGCTCAAGAACCTGGGACGAAGCTGATTCGAGGGTGGCGCCGACATCGCCGTTCATGTCGGTGCCACCCTGGCCCGACCAAAAGCTTGGCCTGTCTCCTGGGCGCAGCATCGTCAATCGGCGCATACATACAAACCGGTGTATGCGCCACCCAGGTATGACGTGCCCGCCACCCCACAGAGCAGCTCAAATATCGTAGTAGAGGGCAAACTCGTAGGGATGCGGGCGCATGCCGACGGCCTGGACTTCATTCTTGATCTTGTAGTCGATCCAGGTCTCGATCAGCTCCTCGCTGAAGACGTCGCCCTTCAGTAGAAAGTCATGGTCCTTCTCCAAGGCGCGAAGCGACTCCTCGAGCGTTCCGGGGAGCGACGGCACTTTCTTCAACTCTTCGGGGCCGAGATCGTAGATGTCCTTGTCGAGCGGCTCGCCCGGATCGATCTTGTTCTCCACGCCGTCCAGCCCCGCCATGAGCATGGCCGCAAACGCCAGGTA
>JBOGKI010000167.1:0-8477 GCA_050745605.1 Terriglobia bacterium
TCGTTTACCTTCGCCGTTTTCCGCATGGGCGAAGACGAGCTTGTATCGTGTAAGTGATATAGTCGCCAGCCGGCCAGACGCTGCCGAACCCAGCCAGGGGTCCGTACCAGTTTTGGATTGCTGATGCCCGCTTCGCGACCTCCGTCGCGTGAGAAGAGAGGCTCATCATAGGGCCTGGGATGGGTCTTGTCCCAGAAAAGCACCCTCTCCGAAGACGGGTAGAGGCCGTCGTCGCGCGTTGGAGAAAGTGTAAGCTCATACCTGTTTACTTCCTCCTCGAACGAGATTTCAATGTATACTTCCTTCGTCTTTTTTGAACCGAAGTGCAGCACCTTTTCCGCACCTCCAGCTTGGGTGACGTAGTCCCGTAGGTGGCCCTCTCGGATGACGTGGAGAAATGCAAAGACGCCAATGAAGTTAGATTTCCCTGAACCGTTGGAGCCGATCAAAACGTTGACAGGCTTCAGCGGCAGCTTCTCCACCGAGGCGATGCTCTTGAATCCACGAATCGTAATGTAGTCCAGAGCGCTTGAGGGCATACCTATCACGACAGATGCGAACGATAGCTGCTTAAACCCGTTCCCCGGCCGAGTTAAGGGCTGCCAGCCAGAATATCGCGTTACTGCGGTCCTGCAACGAGGCCATATGATTTTACTCGTATTGTGGATGGATCGTCGCCGACTCGGAACTCGGCCTACGCCTTCACGGATTACGCCTGCCTGACGTTTACGGATCGACTTGCTCCGCCGCAGTTCTAACACCGTACTCCAGAAGTGCCACGAGGCAGGGTTGCCCTCGCCCGAATGTGTTCGTATAGGATTTTTTCACTTCTCGGGCCAGGCGCCTAACAGCCGCCGCACCAGCACCAACTCTCCAAGATGGTAGGCGTTGTGATCCGCCACCAGCAGCGCCTCCCGCAGAATCGTCTGGCCGCTGCCATGAGGAATAGGGGCCAAGACGTCCGTGGCTGGATTGGACACCAGCTTTTGCATGGCCTCCGAGTCACGCCGGAAATCCCGTACTGCCCGTTCCCAGGCCTGGGCCCTCGCCGGAGCGGGACTGTCCGGCCAGTAGCCCTCTGGCCAGGGCGGCGAGACGTGTTGGGAATCCACGCTGAACTGCAGGATGTCCCACTGAGCAATCCGCAAATGCTCGATAATTTCCCAGGGCGAATGTGGCGCGCCTTGAGGCCTCATCCCGCGCGCTTTTACCGGCAATCGGGCAATCGCCTTTTCGAAGTCGACGTGCGCTCCGCCGCCTTTGAGCAGGTAGAGCACATGCTCGCGCAGCGCTTTTTGATCGTTTACCGCTGGCTTCGCCATAATATTTGCCCCATGCGTGGAATTGTTGCTTCCGTTTAATCCTTGAATGTAACTCCAATGTGTCAGCGCCGCAATCGCCACTAACATCGTGCGTCTAACCCAAAAAAGCCGCCTCCCGCGCCTCCCTCAAAAAGTTTCTCGTTCGTCTCCACCGTCTCACTGGACACTGCTAAGCTAACGCGGCGCAATAAGTGATTGCACAGCCTGCGTGCGCAAAATCGACGCTGTGAAGTGCATGAGGTCATGTAGTGTATTTTGTCCTGCCACTACCGTGCGCTCCCGCAAAAGCCAGCGAAATGCGCAGCGCTATGTACTTGAAAAGTAAGGGTCGCAAAAAGCGCTAAAAAGCAAAAGACCCACAAAAAAATGGATTGTTTATTTTTGAGGGACGAACCTGAGCAAATATAAGAAAACAAACGGAAATAAAAATTGATGAGACAAAACAAACCCAAGAACAAACCTGAGAAATTGGGTCACAATGTAGATAAGTTGTTCGGAATTAGCAACATAAGTGGATAAGGCGAACCCGGTAACCCGCCAGTTGTTGAAAATAAAGGAAATAACTAACAGACGAGAGCGCCAAAGCATGGCTTGTTGTGGGTTGCGAACGCCTCAATGCAAAAATTAACCGAAGATCGTCGCGACTCCGACGCGACCCTGCAGACGACGGGCTCCGCAAATCGCAGGATTGGTTCCGTGCTATATTTTTCTACCTGTGGAATGTCGCGGCATCTATCGAGGCGATTTCCAGAGGCGGCGTCTATTGAAGCAGCTTGGGCGGTTTGAGGAATCGCCGAGCGCCGACCGTTTCGTGAACTACTCCAGCTCGAGGAGAATTGAACTTGGCCGAAACCAAAATAACTGTTAGAAATAATGGCTCGCTTCGCATTGAAGGTGAATTCATCCTGGTTGACCAGGATGGCAACCCATTTGGCCTGGCGGGTCGAACCATCATCAGTCTTTGCCGGTGTGGACACTCAGCAAATAAGCCCTTTTGCGACGGGAGCCACAAGCAGTGCGCGTTTCAATCGGAATTAAGGGCGTTCGATCTGCCGGCTCCGGCGCCGGCAGTTGCTCCTGTGCCCGGGCCCGCGCCGGACCCTTCGGCGCAGACGCCGCAAGGGTAGCGAGCAGCTAGCAGCCGTCAGCTTTCAGCAAAGGCATTCATAGCGCCACTGGTGTTTGCTGAACGCTGATCGCTGAGTGCTGATTGCTGACCGCTGAAAGCTTCAACTTGTCACGCGTGCACAATCTTCAACGATGGGCCACCTGGAGGTTTCGAAATGGCTGATGTGGTAGCTTTTGGCGAGGCTATGATTCGCCTCTCACCACCCCATTTTCAGCGCCTGGAGCAGACAGCATCGTTGGACGTGCAGATCGGCGGCGGGGAGTTGAACGTCGCGGTAGGGGTGGGTCGCCTGGGGCTGACCAGCGCATGGGTGTCGCGCCTGCCCAGGAATGCGCTCGGACGGCTGCTCGCCAATCGCGTGCGGCAGGCCGGCGTGGACACGTCTGCGATCATCTGGACAGATGAAGGCCGTGTGGGACTTTACTTCGTGGAATTCGGCGCTGCGCCGCGGCCGAGCTCCGTGCTCTATGACCGTGCCCATTCAGCCATCAGCGCCATCAAACCCGGCGAAGTGCGCTGGGAAGCGGTTTTTGCTGGTGCCCGGTGGTTTCACATGAGCGGCATCACCCCGGCGCTCAGCGACTCCGCGGCCGCCGTCACGCGCGAGGCCTTGCAGGCAGCGCGCGCGGCAGGTGTGACCGTGAGTTATGACCTCAACTACCGGGGCAAGCTCTGGACACCGCAGAAGGCGCAAGCCGTTCAGGAGCCGCTGATGGAATACGTGGACGTGCTAATCACCACCGAGGAGGACACCAACGTCGTCTTCAAGATCACGGCGGAAGCAACGGGTGCGGAGAAGGATTTCCAGAAGGTTTCGGCCGGCCCTTACAAGGAAGTGGCGCGCCGACTGCAGGAGAGGTTCGGCTTCAAGGCCGTTGCCATCACGCTGCGTGAGAATCCACTGGTTTGGCGCAACACCTGGACGGCCATCGCCTACGCCGACGGAAAGTATTACGAAGATGTGAAGTACGAACTGGAGATTGTGGACCGGGTGGGCGGCGGCGACTCGTTCAGCGCCGGCTTTATTTATGGTTTTCTCAGCAAACAGTCCTATGCGGCCGCTGTCCGCTACGGAAATGCCTTCAGCGCCCTCAAGCACAGCCAGCCCGGGGACTTCAACTGGGCAACGCTCGCCGAAGTTGAGAGCCTGCTACGCGGCGCCAGCCTGCGGGTGGCGCGATGAATGGAATGATGCATCACCGCCTGCGCAGCCTGGCTTTCTTGGTTTGCATGTTGCTCGCAGCTTGGAGCGGGGCGATGCCTCAATCTCCGGCCGGCCAACCCGCAGCCGGGCAGAGCGGCGTCGCTACGGTGGGTCCTTTCGAGTTCCATAGCGACTTCTGGATCAATCTGCACCACTTCCTCTACCAACAGGCCCTTCAAGGTTCTCCGGAATCGCTGCGCCCAAACGGACCTCTCGCGGCCGGCAAGTTATCCCCGAGCGAACAATCCGTGTGGGACAATGCTCTGACATTTTACCGGCAGTCAATGGTTGAGCACGATCTGCTGGTCGACCCCGGCATGAATGCTATTGACTCCGTTTTGGCGGATGCCGAAGGCTCTGATTCGCTCGATTCCACGGGGCTTAATGATGAGCTCAAGAAGGTTTTGGACGACGCTGCTCCGGTTTATCGAGCCCACTGGTGGAGCGGCCATGACCGGGCAAACCGTTTTTGGATCACAACCGCAACACCTCTGGTCCGCGGTCTGGGACCAACCTTGAGGGAGCAACTGACAACGGCATACAACGTCCCCTGGCCCAAGCTACCCATTCGCGTCGATGTTGCCGTCTATGCAAATTGGGCGGGCGGCTACACGTTTACCGGCGATCGCGTCCACACCATTATTTCCAGTGTTGACCCTTCCTACCAAGGGTTCGCCGCCCTAGAAATGCTGTTCCACGAGGCCAGCCATGGAATGGTTTCGGCTGAGTCAGGTCAACTTGCGGACCTAATCGCTCAAGAGTCGAAGTCGGACGCAATTCCGGTGCCCCCAGATCTGGTCCATGCGATGATCTTCTTCACGGCGGGAGAGTTTGCGCGCCGAGATCTGGCCAGCGTGGGCGTCACCCACTACCAGCCTTACGCCATGAAAAATGGTCTCTACCCGCGCGCCGGCTGGACGAGGTATGAAAGCGCTCTGGAACTCTATTGGATGCCCCATCTCGATGGCAAGACGCCGCTCGACGTTGCCACCATTGAAGTCATTGATGCCCTTGCGGTGGGCCAGAGCGCGGCCGTTGCCCATCCCGAGCCGGCAACCAAAAAGTGATAAGATCGCCGTAGACCGTAGCTCCAATTTACCATTTCGAAGGAAGCCGCATCATGGCCTGGAACCGTGAAAAGAGCGTGAGCGCCATCCGTGAGGTAGGGTTGGTGCCCATCGTCCGCACGCCTTTCCCCGAAGATGCTTTGCGCGCCGCGGAGGCGATCATTGCTGGTAATATCGGCATCGCCGAGATCACCATGACCGTTCCCAACGCCATCCACGTTATGGAACAGGTCACAGAACGCTATGGCGACCGCGTGCTGCTGGGCGCCGGCACGATTCTCGATGCGGAGAGTTGCCGGGCCGCGCTGCTGGCCGGGGCGCAATTCATCGTTACGCCTTCGCTCGACCTGCGCGTCATCGAGATGGCCCGCCGCTATTCCAAGCCCTGCTTTCCCGGCGCGCTGACGCCCACTGAAGTGGTCACGGCGTGGCAGGCCGGCGCCGACATGGTGAAGATTTTCCCGTGCGGCCCGGTAGGTGGACCCCAATACATCAAGGCTCTCAAAGGACCTTTCCCACAGATCGAATTCATTCCCACCGGCGGCGTAAACCTGGAGACCACGCCCCAATTCATCCAGGCTGGCGCCTCCGCTGTTGCCGTGGGCAGTGAACTGGTGGACCTGAAAGCGTTGCGGGAAGGCAAGCTGGAAGTCATCACCGCCCGGGCCCAGCAGTTTCTGGAGGCGGTTCGCGCCGCCCGCGCCGGCCTTGGAAAGGTGTAGCGCGAGGAAGAAGGCAAAAACAACTCCGTCGTTTTCCTTATGCCGCTCCCCGGCGGTTCTAAGATCCCACCCTTCCGGCCCCGCGAATCGGATCAGCGCGCCCTCCTCGGAGGCATTGCGGTAGTTGCCTGCCGGTTCTTTTCCTCTAAACTCCAAGAGGTTCACAAAAGGGACCGCGGCTCCGTCCCGCGCGCGAGTCCATTGCGTGGCGGCGTTCGAGCGAAAAGGATCGTCCATGTCACTGGCTGATTTCGTTTTAGGAAAGCCATTGAGTTCTGCGGAGGAACGAGGGGAGAAGCTGGGAGCCCGCGCCGGCATCCCGGTGTTTGGCCTGGATGCGCTCAGCTCTGCCGCTTACGGCCCGGAAGCCGCGCTCACCTTGCTCATTCCCCTGGGCGTGGCGGGAATTTTCTACATCATACCCATCACGGCCGCCATCATCATCCTTCTCACCATCGTCTACTTTTCGTACCGGCAGACCATTGAAGCGTACCCCACGGGCGGCGGCTCCTATACGGTGGCGCAGAAAAATCTGGGGAACTTCGCCGGGTTAACAGCGGCCGCGGCGCTGATGATTGATTACATTCTCACCGCCGCCGTTGGCATTTCCGCTGGCGTGGGCGCGCTGGTGTCGGCAGTACCCTCGCTGCGATCCCACACCCTGGGGATTTGTCTGATTATTCTGGTGATCGTCACCCTGGTGAACCTGCGCGGTGTGCGTGAAGCGGGCTTGGTTTTCCTTGCGCCCACTTATTTGTTCATTGGGACTCTGCTCATCACGCTGGGCTGGGGTCTGGCTAAGGCGCTCGCGGCCGGGGGCCATCCCAGGCCCGTGGTGGCGCCTCCACATTTACAAGCAGTCACGACGGCGGTGGGCACCTGGGTGCTCCTCAAAGCCTTCTCAAGCGGCTGCACGGCCATGACCGGCGTGGAAGCGGTCAGCAACGGCGTCAGGGCTTTCAGCAGGCCCGTGGTCAAAACCGCTCAACGCACGCTGACGGCGATCATCGCGTTGCTGATCGTGTTCCTGGCGGGGATTGCTTACCTGGCCCGTGCCTACCACATCGCCGCCACCTATCCTTCAGGGCCCGGCTATCAGAGCGTGCTTTCGCAACTGATTGGCGCCGTGGCCGGCCGGAGCGTCTTTTACTACGTGACCATCGCCGGCATCCTGATGGTGCTGGCGCTTTCCGCCAATACCGCTTTCGCCGATTTCCCCCGTCTTTGCCGCATGGTGGCGGAGGATGGATTTCTTCCTGTTCCCTTTGTGCAGCGCGGCCGGCGCCTGGTTTACTCGCAAGGGATCTATGTGCTGGCCATCGTCTGCGCTATTTTGCTGATCGTCTTTGGCGGAGTGACCGACCGCTTGATTCCTCTCTACGCCGTGGGAGCATTTCTAGCCTTCACGCTTTCGCAAGCCGGCATGGTGTCGCACTGGATTCGCAAAGGTGGGCGGCGAGCCCGCCGCAACATGTACATCAGCGGGTTGGGCGCGGTCTCGACCGCCAGCACGGTGGTCGTGGTAACGGTCTCCAAGTTCGCCGAAGGAGCCTGGATCACGACCCTGATCATTCCCGGTATCATCGTTCTCATGTATTCCATCCGCAGACACTACGACCGCGTCACCATCGCGACCGCGGAACCGAATCCGCTGAACCTTAAGGATTTGGAGAAACCCCTGGTGGTCGTTCCCATTCTCGGCTGGAACAAGGTTGCAGAGAAGGGATTGCGCTTCGCCATGACGCTTTCCTCCGAGATTCAAGCCGTCCACGTGGAAACGGAGGAACAAGAGGAAGATGACATTCCGGCGCGTTGGAGCAAGTTCGTCCAGCAGCCCGCATTGGAAGCGGGCTTACCGGCCCCTCCGTTAGCCATCGTGAAGTCACCTTACCGCTTCGTAGTAAACCCCATCGTGGATTACGTCGTCGAGCTTGAAAAGAAGAACCCGAACCGTGTCATCGCCGTCATTGTTCCCGAGCTGGTGGAACATCACTGGTATCAGTTTGTGCTCCACAACCAGCGGACCAAGTGGCTGAAGGCCCTGCTGCTATTGAAGGATTGCTCCCGGGTAGTGATGGTCACGGTTCCCTGGCATCTGGGCCCGTGAAGGAGAGTCCGCCCCACTAATCCGTAAGGACCAATCAATCGGCGCGTTTAATGCTTCCTGGCCGGTTGGATTTGGACAATGACGCGACAAGGCGAGTTCTGTGCCAGGTAGTGGACGGTCGATCCGAAGATGGCCTCGGCCAAGCCGTGATGGCCCCGGCAGCCGATGATCAGCAGGTCCGCGGCGAATTCCTTCGCCTCATCGACGATGGCGAATCCCGCCTGCCTTGCCCTCACCAACCTCGTCTTGATTGTCGCCTCTGAATTCTCCGCCGCGACTTGGCGGGCGAGCAAAAGAATCTCCTTGCCGGGATGCTCCAAAACCTCCGATTCAGCGCTCAGATCGAGCGCGATCGGAACTTCAATGACATGTAACGCGATTACCTCTGATCCCGGCGCTGCGGCCATCTCGCAAGCCAGTGTGACCAGTTCGGGAGCCGAGCTCGTGTCGCGCAACGCGACCATCACTTTTCTCTTTTCCATAAATCCCTCAATGCGGAAAGTTTACGGAAGCATACTCAGTTCCGCGGATTTTTACAATGCAGGCATTTTGTTCCGGTTCCTTCCTATTCAGCGCTGCATGGCCGGGCACGGGCGGGATCCCGCTTACGTTTGAAATCACCGTGGACCACGAGCAAGTCAATGCGCATCAAACAGGAGTACGAGGGCTTAGCGGCAACCTCCGGTTCTATCCGGGTTGACTGTTTGTCCAAATTGGGCATACTGGATAAGGCGGTTCACAAAAGCAGGCAAACCCGCAAAGGGCTTTTATTCTATTAAAGTTAGGGTGAAACGGGTAAGATGATGTTGGAACCGGGTGCGGAATTGGCCACGGTTCGCAGTTCCTTGCCGGGTTCTACTAATACTAGGTTAAGTAGTTGTTGACGTTTCGCCGGATGCCTGCTAAAGTCGGGCCATGACACCCGA
>JBOGKI010000168.1:0-8465 GCA_050745605.1 Terriglobia bacterium
GCTGGAAACAACCCCTGGGGTGGAAAAGGAAGAATGATGATCGGTGAGCCGGTTTGGGGTTCCGGCTCGAATCACCTTGAGATGATTCGCTTCCGCCAGGATTGCCGGGAGCGCCTAGCGCGATTGTTCGAAGCGGATCAGGCAAAGGGGACGTGAGGATTCTGACCAAGGTGCTTGCCGCCCGCAACAGGCTTTCACGTTCTCAAGGTTTCGGGAAGCCAAGGCCACAGGGTTTCTGCAATGCGAAACTCGACCCTCCCCGCTGTGGAGAATCATGCTCCTTCGTTGCGCGCTCTGTTTCTTGCTCGGTGCGATTCCCTTTGCCGTGCTGGCCATGGCCGGCTCGGGAATCGATATTCGGAAGGTTGGATCGGGAAACCCGGGATTCAACAATGTCCTCCGGGTGAGCAAGGGGCGGGCGCTGGTGGCCCTGGTTGGCGACATGGGAAAGGGTCTTCTGGCGCTGTGGATTGTGTTGCGAGCCTGGCCTCTGGTGTTACCGCACAGCATTGATGCGGGCGTGGCGCTGGGATGGCTCTTTGGATTTGTTGCAGTTCTCGGCCATTGTTACTCGCCGTTCTTGAAGTTCCACGGGGGGAAGGGAATTGCCACTTCGGCGGGCGTTATGCTGATGCTTTATCCCAAATGGGCCGTGGTGGGGTTGATATTCTTCGTCCTCCTGCGAGTGGTTGCGAGCAAACGGAAGTGGCGGGAAGGGGGCGCGCTGGCTTCGCTCGGCACGTGGATTCTGTTTGTGATTCTGCTGTTGATCTTTGCTGGAAAATTAGACGCGCTCTATGCCGCTACCATGACCGCGTTCCTGTTTTACCGGCACCAGAAGAACGTTCGCAATCTATGGACGGCGTGGAGTCATGGCTGAAAGGGCGCTCCAGCGAGACGATCTCTGCATTCGCGCCAGCGAAAAGTTCGGGCCTTGCTGTGACGCTTCTCGCGTGCGGCCCCGCATGAATCAATGACTCAACCCTCCCGCATCGCTTTCTTCGATTTCGATGGAACTCTGGTTTCCAGTAACGTCGTGACCCGTTACGCTTTCTTCGTGCGCCACCTTCCCTCGCGGGCGCGTGCCGCGCTGAAGTACGCCAAGCTGCTGGCGTCGGTTCCGCTCTATATCGGCCTGGATTTTTACTCGCGCCGCCTCTTCAATGAAGTCTTCTTCCGGGCTTACCGGGGCATGAAGCAGCAATGGCTCGAACCGATGGCCGATACACTTTTCGAACAAGCGATTCGTCCCACCATCCATCCCGGGTCGCTCGAACTGGTGGAACGCGATCGCCGGCAGGGACGCCATCTCGTTCTGGTATCGGGCGAACTCGACATCGCTTTGAGGCCCGTGATACGCTATTTTGGCTTCGACGAATTGATCTCCAATTCCTTGATTTTTGAGGACGGCATAGCGACCGGCGAGGTCAAGCGCCCGCTTGTGGCCGGACGTGAAAAGGTCATTCTGATGGCTGACAAATGCCGGACGCTTGGCGCGGATACCGGTGAGGCTCGAGCCTATTCCGACAGCTTTTCGGATGTCGCCATGCTCGAAGCCGTCGGCCATCCCACCGCGGTCAACCCGGATCGCCGCCTGCTGCGCGTGGCTCGGAAACGGGGCTGGCCGGTGCTGGACCTGAAAGCGCGGAATCGAGGTGACAATCATGTCAACGCCGTCTGAGGCCCTGGCGAGCGGCAGCGTTCGCCCTTACGAGTTTTCTGATCCGGCGCCCAATGCCGTAGGACGGAAGGCCCTGGTCCCTGCGGATGGCTGCGTCGTTCACCTGGAAGCGCAATCCGCTCCGCGTTTGATGTGGTATGGCGAGGACCTGCTGAAAGTCCGAATGCCGGCAGGCACGCGCGTGGTTTATCCCAAGCCCACCATTCCCGGACTTGGCGACGTGCCGGGAGCGATCCGCTACGCTCTGCAACATCCCGAAGAGATGGACCCGCTGCGGGCCTACCTGCGTCCGGGGATGACAGTGACCATTGCCATCGACGATATCTCCTTGCCACTGCCGAAGATGAAGCGGCCGGACATTCGTGAATCGGTGTTGAGCGTCGTTTTGCCGATGCTTGCGGGACACGGCGTGACGGATGTTCACATCATCATCGCCACATCGTACCACCGGCGCATGGAACCGTTTGAAATCCGCCGGGCGGTGGGCGAGAAAATCTTCCGGGAGTATTACCCGCAGCGTCTTTACAACCATGATGGCGAAGCGCCGGATGGCATGGTCGAGCTGGGTGTGACTGAACAGGGTGAACACGTGAGGATCAACCGGCGCGCCGCGGAATCCGACCTGGTGATTTACGTCAACATCAACCTGGTGCCCATGGATGGCGGCAGCAAGTCGGTCAGCGTGGGGCTGTGCGATTACGCCACGTTGCGCGCCCATCACAACCCGCAAACGATTTTGAAATCGGATTCTTATTTTGATCATACGCGGTCCGAGATGAACCGGTCGTGCGACCGCATCCAGAAAATCATCAATCAAAATCTGAAAGTGTTCCACATTGAAACCGTCCTCAACAACGCCATGTTCGATCCGATAATGTCCTTCTTCGTGAAGAACGAGGACAGCCATTCGGTTGTGGACCGGACCCTGTTCGCTTCGGCACGCGCCGGATTGGGGGTGCTGCCGCGTTCCGCCAAGAGAAAGGTCCTGTTTGCCATTCCCGCGGCTTACCAGATGATTGCCATACACTCCGGGGCCACGCTTCCTACCCATGAGAAGACACTCGCCTACTGCTACGCGCAGTACTGTGTGCCCGTGGAAGGGCAGTCCGATGTCGTGGTGTACGGCATCCCGTTCATCAGTCCTTACAACGTCAATTCGATCCTGAATCCGCTGCTGGTGCAGGTGATGGCGCTGGGTTACTTCCACAACATGTACCGTCATATGCCGGTCGTGAAGAAAAGTGGCGTGCTGATTATCACCCACCCGCTCTATGACGAGTTCGACCCGCGCCACCATCCTTCCTACATTGAGTTTTTCCACCGCGTTCTTCCTGAGACGCGGGATTCCTTCGAGTTGCAAACGAAGTATGAGGAGGAGTTCGCCCACGACCCGGATTACATCCGCATGTACCGCACCGGCCATGCCTACCACGGCGTGCATCCGTTTTACATGTGGTACTGGGGAGAAAATGGGCGCGCGCACGTGGGCAAGGTGATTGTAGTGGGGGCGGAAAGCCAGGAAGCCGCTACCATCATGGGCTGGGATACTGCCAAGAACATGGATGCGGCGCTGGAGATGGCGCAGAGTCACGTGGGGCACAAGCCGAGCGTGACGATGATGCACCTTGCTCCGATTCTGATGGCCGACGTGAACGGCCCGGCGGTTTGACCTGCCATGAAGTCCATCCTGGTGACGGGCGCAACGGGCTTCCTCGGACGGCACCTGGTCAACCGGTTGAAGGAAACAGAACCGGACGCGCATCTCAGGCTGCTCGTCCGGAGCGCAACGCCGTGGGACGCCGACCCTTCCATTCAGATTGTCCGTGGCAACATCACCCACGCTGACGACGTGCAACGCGCCGCCCAAGGGGTGGAGGAGATTTATCATCTTGCCGGTGTAGTTTCGAGGTCCGCGGAGAAAAAACGCCTCCTCTACACAACACACATCGAAGGCACCCGGAACGTCTGCGAGGCGGCCCGCCGGCACGGAGTGAATAGAACCGTCGCGGTCTCTTCCTCGGGCACCATCGCCGTGGGCCGGGGGCCAACTCCCCACAACGAACAGGAGGGCTACAAGGTCGATGTGGTGGGTGAATGGCCCTACTATCTGAGCAAGATTTTTGCGGAGAAACTCGCTCTTCGATATGCGACAGAGGAGCAGCTTCCGGTCGTTGTGGTCAATCCGAGCCTGATTCTCGGCCCCGGAGATGTCCACCGGTCATCGACCGGGGATGTCGCGCTTTTTCTCGAAGGCCAGATCATGGCCCTGCCGCGGGGCGGCCTCAGTTTTGTGGATGTCCGGGACGCGGCGGCGGGGGTGGTTGCGGCCATGAAGTTGGGCAAGCCGGGAGAACGTTATCTTTTGGGCGGTCCGAACTGGACGTTTCGGAAATTAATCGAGAGCGTCGCGCAGATTTCCGGAAAACGGCCGCCCCGGATGCAGCCGTCGCTCCGCTTCTCGCTCCTCAGTGCCAAAGTGTTGCGGGCGGTCCTGCCGGTTTTCGGAAAGCCATTTAAGCTCGATGATGCGTCGATCAAGATGTCGGCGCTGTTCTGGTATTGTGATACGGCCAAAGCCCGTGATGAATTGCATTTTGAAACACGGGACCCGATCGAGACCCTGCGGGATACCGTGGACGACATCCGGCGGTGGCCCGCGGAGGACGGTTAGGCGAGCCGCAGATTCTTTGCGTTTCAAAACTCCTTCCATCGGAATCGATTGCGCCGTCTCATGACCCCAGCCAAGAAAATAGCTGTCATCGTTAATCCCCATGCCGCAAGCGGCAGCGCCCGCAAAAAGTGGCCGCTGATTTCGAAGCAGCTTGAGGAACGAACCGGTCCGTTCACGACGCACTTTACGGAAAGGCAGGGCCACGCCACAGAGTTAACCCGCGAATTGTTGGACCGGGGATTCGATTTGATTATCGCCGCGGGCGGCGATGGAACGTTCAATGAAGTGGCCAACGGTTTTCTCGATGGAGACAGGCCGCTCAGCCCGGAAACCGTCCTGGGCATCTTGCCGATCGCCACGGGCGGAGACTTTCAGCGTTCTCTGGGTATCGGCCCGCGCATCGAGGATGCGATCGAGATGATTGCGACGGGGGCGCCTCGCTGGATCGACATGGGCAAAGTGAATTGCGTCGCGCCCGATGGCTCGCGGCGGGAGCGGTATTTTGTGAATCTGGTCAGTTTTGGAATGGGCGGAGCGGTGGCGGCCCGGGCGAAGAATTTCCTGAGTTTCCTGGGCGGCAGGATGGCGTTTCTCTGGGCCACCCTGCGGGTGCTCTTGCGGTATCGCGGGAAGCGGGTCGATCTTTTTTTAGACGGCTCCCGTGATCCCGTCCGGACCTTCGTGACCAACATCGCCGTGGGAAACGGCCAGTTTCACGGTGGGGGAATGCATCCGTGTCCGGGCGCCATGCTCAATGATGGAATCCTGGAGGTGACGGTGATCGACTATATGCCGATCCTGCGATTACTCCGCGACATCAAAATCCTGTATTCCGATAACGTTCTTAGCCATCCCAAGGTTCACGCCTTCCGGGCAAGAAAGATCGTGGCCGAGGGCGATTCGGGAACATTTATTGAAGTCGATGGGGAGCCGCTCGGCACCCTGCCGCTGGAAATTACCATCCTGCCCAAAAGCATCCGGGTACTGGTGAACGATAGCAGCAATCTGTTGAAGGACTGACCCCTCAAGACCGGATTCCGGCTCTGGCGGGCGCTGGCGGTGTGAACGATTCTCCGACGCGGGCATCAGTCAATCATGTCGAAATAAGTGGTGAAGGTAATGTGCTGGAAGCCGGTAAAGTGCCCGAAGTAGGGTGAATTAATATTGTTATAGACGTCCAGCGGATTCTGATGGTTGGTAGCGTCAAAAACCGCGAAAGCACCTCGAAAGATATGCCGCTTGAAATAGGCGAACGGCAGCAGAGGCACGTGGAAGTCCTTACTCAATTTCAGGTCCAGGGAGATGAATGCGGGAAAGTGCAAGCTGTCCGGGGCGCCCGCGTAGTTCTGAAGCTGGTTGATGGGAGAGTACGGGAACCCGCTGTGGATATCCAGCACGGGACTGGCAGTGATCCCCCACGGAATGTGAATATCGCCCCAGGAAATGAGCCGGTCGGGAATGTTGGACGGGAGATCCGCGAAGTGATCGGGGCGAATGACGGGCTGTTCAAACGGAACGTAAATTGATCCCCAGGAATTCAAATCGCCGCGCGACACGCTGTGAACGTAAGAGAATCTCGCATCTACGGCTCGCTTAACGCGTATGCGCATGGTGGAACTGAGTTCCTGATAGTTGGAACCGCCCCGGTTGGAAAGCACCAATGCGCGTTTTCCATCATTCAGCGTCTGTGGATTGATGACGAACTGGCTGAAGCCCTGGCTCCCGAGATATTCGAGGCGAAGCACCCAATTCGGGCGCACTTCCTGGTCCAGCTCGAGGCTCCAGGTCTCGTTATACGGAGTCACTCCCACCGCATGGACGAACGGCGTTGTGATTTTTCTTCCCTGCACGATTTGCGTAACATTTGAAACGGGAAGCGGTTGGCCGAAGGTTCCCGTCGCGGGTGAAAACAAGCTAATAATTCTCTGCGGATTCTGCATAAAATCGGCAGCCAGCATGGGGATTCGGTCATAAAAGACTCCGGCGCCGGCCTGGATGACCGTCTTGGCATTCGATCCCGGAGAAAAAACGAAACCAAGCCGCGGAGCCAGCTCGGCTGCGGCGCCCAACGTTTCGTGCGAGAAGCGGAGACCGATATCCGTGCTGAAATGGTTGTTCACTAACCCGTGGTCCTGAATAAATCCTTCCGTTTCGCTGTCGGCATCGCCCAGGGAAGCAAGTCCGGAAAAATCGATTCGCTCCAACGGCACTTTGGTTGTAGTGGCAATGAGCACCGGGTGCGACGCGCTGGTACCGGTGTAATCGCGGTGGAAAAGGTCGCCACCCGCCGTTACTTGATGCCGCCCGTGCCAGGCTTGGGGTTTGAATCGATACGTCTCCTCCCACTCCTGTTGGTCGGCGTAACGGCGGTAGATGTTGAAGTAATTTCCGCCGTCACCGTTTGGGGTGATCAGCATGTCTTCGGGACCCTGGCCGTAGGCATTCGTATCGAATTGCGTTGCCTCAAACAGGCTGGTCAGCGACGCGCCCGAGGCAAGAATCCACCGGTCGGTTCCGCCCAGTGAATAGCCTCGCTGCCCGTAGTTCGCCGACGCGGGCTCCGGTACGAGCGAGTCCATGTTTGCGAACTGGTGCCGGGTTGGGAAAATCCTGACGTTGAGGGACAGCAGATGACGAGGCGTAAAGATGTATTGGAATTGAGTGAAGGAGCTGAACCCTTCGTTCTTCTTCAGATTGTTGGGGAAAGGCAGGCCTTCGATAAACTGCCGGTCGTAGTTGTAAATGAACGCTTCGGAGAAGTTAAGTTTGCCAGGAACAATGTGTCCGGTGAGGTAGGCCCGAGGGTCATCATCTTCAATTCCCCAGAAGTGACCCTGCTCGATGAACGGATCGGGCAGAAAGTCGTTCAGGGCCCAATTCCACTGGTCGGAGGGCGGCTTGGTGTGGATTTCCGTGAGGCCGCCGGAGAAGCGGCCGAGTTCCGCAAGGTAGGGACGCTTGTACACTTGAAGTTCCTGGATCGCGTCAATGGGAACTTCGACCGAAAAGCTCCCGGTGACCGGATCGACGAGGTCAGCGGAATCCACCAGCAGTAAACCCTGCGTTTCGGGCACTCCTTTAATGTTGAGTTTCCCATCCGGCGTCCGGACCACGCCCGGCGTCAGCGGCAGCGCCGCCCGGAAGTTGAGCTGGGCGATAGGCAATGTCATCAGTTCCGACGACTTGAGAGACCACGGACGCGAGGCGCTCTTGGAGGCGATGCCTCCGGCCGAAGCCTTCACCTCCACCCTCTGCTTCAGAGTGGTTTCCGACGGAAGGACAATTTCCACCTCCTCTGTTCCGCCGTGCTCTGCCAATGTCAGGTCGGGTTTGGAAATGGGCCGGTAGCCCTCGGCGGCGCACGTCAAGCGGTAGGTCCCAGCTTCCAGTCCGGAGAACTCGAAGCGGCCACGTTCATCCGCCTTTTGCTCTTCGCCGCCCGGGGACAACGCGCGGCCGGAAAGTTGGCATAGAGCGCCGGGAATCGGAACATTGGTCTCGTCCAGCACGACGCCCGTCAGGCGCCCGGTTTGAGGAAAGGCGGCCAGCGCGAAGGTGGGAATCAGTAACAAAGCCGCGAAGGCGCAAAAAATGAAGCCCTTTAAATCTCTCGGAGCTTCCAACCCTTGGATAGACGGTATGGTATTCAAGCGAAGTTTTCCCCGGAACATTTGATTGTACTCTAGTGTCCTATCCCAGCTAATTCTTGACAGTGATCTTGAGGCGCTTCTGTAGCGGCGGTCTGTGACCGCCGATCTTTTTGAACGAGTTCGGCGCTCCCTTCCTGCGTCAGGGCAGGCTCCGAGCGCCGCTACAGCGCGGGTTTGATGGTAAAAAGTTAGCTGTGACATGACTCTAGCGCGGCTGGTTCTCTGGAAAGCATGGCCGTGCACTGCCAAGCTGACTACGATCATTTCATCTCATCGTTTCTGGGCTTTGCGACAAGATTGTTTCCCCGATTCCTCCCTGGCAGGCGTGTTTGCTTGACACGGGTCGGCAAGGATTCCTAAACTCAACAATTGTACTTCTGTCTGATATTATACGAAGCTGAATTGCCGGGGAATGAGGCCGTTGTGCAGAAACGGCAGACGACACTTCATCCAATTCGTTCAC
>JBOGKI010000169.1:0-8453 GCA_050745605.1 Terriglobia bacterium
CCAGTCGGTGCGGCCGCCGCGCGAACGGGGAGTCACATGATCCAAAGTCAATTCGCCGGCGGGCAGCACGCGTCCGCAAAACTGGCAGGTGTAACGGTCGCGCAGCAGAATATTTTTGCGCGAAAGGGCGCGTGTCTGGTGCGGAATACGGTGGAACTCGCGCAGGCGGATGACGGACGGAACCCGTACCCTGCTTCGGGCGGAATGAATAAATGCTCCGTTCTCTTCCTCCGTCGTAGCGACCCCCTTGAAGACGAGCACCACCGCGCGCCGTGCCGGGGTGACGTTGACTGGCTCGTAAGAAGCGTTCAACACCAGCACCGGCGTCTGTAAAACACGTTGGTCAGATTCCGACATGGCCCACTTTTAGAAACCAGAGAAGAGGAAAAGAGAATGCCCTAGTGGTTGTCTCTTGTCAGTTGTCGCTGCCCTAAGCTCTTATTATCTTCATCAAGCGCCCTCAACGTCAACTGCGGGTCTGGCGGCCTCCGGGATTCCGTCGAGCCAGGGAGCAGCGCGCGCCACTGTGAGCACCATCACCCTCTGAGCCCCTGCTTTCTTCAACTCCCGGGCGCAGGCAGAAGCCGTGGCGCCTGTGGTCATCACATCATCCACGAGCACCACGATCCTGTTCTTGAAACGATCCTGGGAAGCTGCCCGAAAGCTATTGCGAACGTTTTCCTGCCGCGCCCGAAAGTCCAGGCCGCTCTGTGGGGCGGTGGGGCGGATTCTCTTCAGACCTCGCGGATCCACTTCCCATCGAACCGCGGGGTCCAGCCGCTCGACTTTGATGACGAGACCTCGCGCGATTCGCTCCGCCTGATTGAATCCCCGCTCCTTTTCACGCGCCGGATGCAACGGAACCGGCACCAGCACTAGCGGATTCTCCAACGCCTGATTTCCAGGCCCGCCCGCTCCCGGCTGGCAGGCGAAGCGCAGAAGCTGCCGCAACGGTCCGTGGGCGGCGGAGGCGGCCAGGGCCTCGCCCAGCTTCGGAGCCAGGCGTTCCCGGCGGTTGAACTTTAGTTGATGAATCAAGGTCCGCGCGGCACCGGAATAAATCGTGAGGCTGCGGGCAAAGTCAAACGTGTAGGTGTCTTGATGGCACGAGTCACACAAGCCCGAAGGTCTTGGAATGGACTGAGGGGACGATGGCAGACCACAACGGTAGCACATCGGGCCCGCCCACGGTTCAAGCTGGGCCCAACAACGGGGACAAATACCCGTCCAGGAGCCGAATTCTAACTCCCGATTGCAGTGCAGGCAAAACGCAGGGAACAAGACGCCCAGGACGCTTCCTGGAATCTTTGGAAGCAAGGACAAAGGACGGAATGAGCCGCGAGAAAGTGAGGAGAAAGCCTGCCTCCACAGAAGCTATCCGCTATCAGCTTCCAGCCATCAGCCTAAAGCCGGGCGGTCAGGTTTGTTTGCCGACTGCCGACGGCGGTCGAACGATTCTTCGCCGCCGGCCCCTCAGAATAGCAGTGATGCCGAACCTTTCACCGCCCGGCTAAAAGAGCCCCTGATCCTGTTTCGCCTGGCACTCCAGACAATGCCGCGCCCACGGGACTGCCTCGAGGCGCTTCGTCTGAACTTCCTGCCGGCACTCGACGCAGACGCCGTAGCTGCCTTCCTTGATGCGGGTCAGCGCCTCATTCACCAAGGCGAGAATCTGGCGATGATCGTTGCTCTGGTGGAAAAGGAATTCCTTGGTGTAGGAGTTAGCAGCCTTGTCGGCAACGTCCTGGGTGCCTTCCTCGTCTGCCTGGCGGCCGTCAAGGTCCGATTTCGAGACCAGACGCATCAACTCTTCCTGTTTTTCCAATAGCTTTTTCCGGTAAAGCTCCGACTTTTTCTTTTCCATGGATAGGCTTGTTTCCGCGAACATAACCTCGAAATCATCCAGTTTAGAGGCTTATCAAAAAGCTGTCAAGCAAGGCGGATCCGAAGATCCGAATCCGAGAGGCAGGATCAGCGAAGGTGGTCTGCGACCTGAAGCGACGGCCGGGCGCAGGGGAGATGGGCAACGATTTCCCTACGTAGCCCGTTGCGCGCATTTCCTTTTCAGGGCTTGATGAAGACGGTCGCGCACATCGGTGGGCAGCGAGAAGAGCTTGCCATCGCAGTAAAGGGCGATCGTCTTCTGAGTCGTGTCAAACACCACTTTGCAGTGCGGACACTTGGCGAGGTGTACGTCGAGGATGTGCTTTAATTCGGCCTCCAGTTCGCCATCCAGATATTTTGAAATGTCCTTAAAAGCTTCCCGACAATTCACGTTTTACTCCTGCTTTAAAACTTGGCTCAGTTCCTCACGCAATTGCATCCGGGCGCGGAAGAGGCGCGCCTTGACTGCTCCCGTCGTGAGGTTCAGGAGGTTGGCCGTTTCCTCCGTCGAGAGCTCCTCCATGTCCCGTAACAAAAACACCGCGCGCAGGCTGGGTGGCAGAGTTTGCGCAGACTTCAGCAGCAATTCTTCCATCTCCTTCTGCTGCATGGTCTGTTCGGGATTCGGCTTCCAGTCGCGAAATTCGCGTGGCGTCACTTGCCCGTCTTCGGAAACCCTATCCTCCAGGGGTTCGGACTTGTCAGACCGCAGCTTGCGCAAGCGCATCAAGCCTTCATTCACGGCGATGCGAACTAACCAGGTATAAAAGCGCGAATCCTGCCGAAAATCGGGCAGATGCTCGTAGGCCTTCAGGAAAGTCTCTTGCAGGACATCTTCGGCATCTTCGTTGTTGCCGGTAAGACGAAGGCCCAGGCGGTAAATTTTCTTCTCATACCGGTTCACCAGTTCTTCAAAGGACTCGTAACGGCCGCTCTTGGCCTCCGTGACGAGCACTGACTCCGGCTTTTCGGCAAGGTTTTGAGGCGATATTGGCATATGATTGGCCTGCCACGACCGGCTCGAGGAGACGCGTTGACCCGGTTCCGAAGCAGGAATCAAAGTATAACCTATCACCCTCGATCGCGCTACTGCGAGCGCATCAGTCCAATCGGCGGAAGTCTGAATCATTCATTGCCCCTTGCACTGGTTTGATGCCGGCGCGGATCGAGTGGTTACGCGCCACATGGTCAGAACGGCACCTTCATCCTTACCTATACCACCACACCGTCCCTGGGATGCTACAATGTGCGCATGCTAACCCGGCTCTACGCCACCAACTATCGTTGCCTCGTGAACTTCGAGTTCGAGCCATCCGCCAAGCAGTTGATCATCGGCCGCAATGGCACGGGCAAGAGTACAGTATTCGACGTTCTCGCCATGCTCCGCGACTTTGCGGTCAGGGGAAAATCCGTCGAGGAGTGTCTTGGCGGCAATACCCTTACGCGTTGGCAAGACGTCGCCGAACAACAATTCGAAATTGACGTCGAAGGAAACGGAGGCAAGTACCGCTACACACTGGTCGTGGATGACTGGGCGGAGAGCGTGTACGCACTGAGCCCTAGCAAGCCGACCCGCATGGTCCCGCTTTCGTCGCTTCTGAGCGCACCTGGGGGTCTGCCCCGCCCACGTGTCAAGCAAGAAACTCTTGACTTCAACGGTAAGCCGTTGTTCCGATTCGAGGAAGGGACTGTATCGCAGTTCGATGACCGACAGGGGTCGGCCCCGGCGTATGAGTATCCCCTCGATTGGCACCGTTCAGGGCTCGCCGTCGTGGAGGCGGAAGCCACTCGCAGAGACAACGCAAAGTTGACTTGGTTCAAGCTATGGCTCAATCGTTTGGCTCAAGTTCAGATCAATCCTTGGGCCATGGCGGCCCGGTCGGAACGAGAATCCCGCTATCCAGCCAGGAATTTGAGCAATTTCGCCGACTGGTACCGGCATCTTCTGCTGGAGAGCGGCAGCGCTATTTTCGAAGCGATAGCAAGTCTGCGCGAAGCCATTCCCGGTTTGGAATCGCTCGATGCAAAGGAGGCCGGGCTTGATGTGCGAGTGCTCCAGGCCGCTATGCGCGGCCCGAATGGCAAGACCCTCGGTCTGCCTTTCAGCGAGCTTTCAGAAGGACAGCGCGTGCTTATCGCCCTCTATGTCTTGCTATATTGCGCAGTCGGCGAGGGCCGCACTTTGCTCATCGACGAGCCCGACAACTTTATCGCGCTAGCCGAGATTCAGCCCTGGCTTCTGAAACTTCTTGACCGTGTCGATGAAAAAAATGCGCAGGTCATCCTGGTCTCGCACCACCCGGAGCTGGTTGACCAGCTTGCTGACCAAGGCGGCGTGGTTTTCGAACGAGTCAATGGCGGCGAAACGCGAGTCAAGCCCTTTGAGCCTTCGGGCGATGGTGGGCTGAAAGCCTCTGAGATTATCGCGCGGGGTTGGGAAAGTGCCTGAGCGTGTGGCCAATATCGTCATACTAGTGGAAGACCTGGAGCATCAGAATCTGGTCTATCGATATTTGCAGCAATGCAATCGTAACCTAACCTACAGACGCTGCAGATTTGAACGTGCTGCCGTGAGATCGGGTGGTAGCGGCGAGGCATTCGTTCGCAACCGGTACCCTTTGGAAGTTAGAGAGCATCGCGGCCGGGGAAATAGAGTTTCCCAACTCTTGGTAGTCATGATCGACGCCGATATGGAAACAACGCAACGGCGCGCTTCACAACTCGCAGATGCGCTGAAAGCAGTCGGCATGGACGATCGGCGTGAGGATGAACCTATCGTCATATTGATCCCGAAACGGCACGTCGAGACGTGGATTCGGGCGTTGTTGGGCGACCAGGTGAACGAAGAGACCGACTACACCCAGCCAGTACCAACCACCAACGAGATCAAAGACGCAGCAGCCAAACTCCACCAATGGACCCGTCCCGGCGCCAACCCGAGCGACACATCGCCTCAGTCGTTGACAGACTCTATTCCCGAGTGGCGCAAAATTCCGTCATAGACGCTGTGCCTCGACTTGCGCGAACCCCGTTACCCAGTCGATCTATGAATTGTGACCCAAACCAGGACTGAGACTTCATGACTGAATCCATTCGCAACATCGCCATCATTGCTCACGTCGATCACGGCAAGACCACGCTGCTGGACGCCATGCTCTGGCAAAGCGGCACATTCAAGGCCAACCAGGAAGTGGTGGAGCGCGTGATGGACTCCAACGAGCTCGAGCGCGAGCGCGGCATCACCATTCTTGCCAAGAACACGGCTATTTTTTACAAGCACGTGAAGATTAACATCGTGGATACGCCCGGCCACGTGGACTTCGGCGGCGAAGTGGAACGCGCCCTGAAGCTGGTGGACGGTGTGTTGCTGCTGGTGGATGCGAGCGAAGGGCCGCTGCCGCAAACGCGCTACGTGCTGCGCAAGGCGCTCGAAGCGAAACTGCCTCCCATCGTAGTGGTCAACAAGATCGACCGCTCGGATGCCCGCCCCCAAGAAGTGCTGAATGAGATTTACGACCTCTTCATTGAACTGGACGCCACCGAAGAGCAGCTCGAGTTTCCCATCATTTATTCCAACGCCCGGAAGGGCATCGCCAAGACCCGCCTGGACGACGCTTCGGAAACCCTCGAGCCCTTGTTTGAAGCGATCGTGAAGCACATCCCGCCCCCCCCCGGAGACGCCGCGGACGTCCTGCAACTCTTGGTAGCCAACCTGGACTACAGCGATTATCACGGCCGCCTCGCCATCGGACGGATTTTTTCCGGCACGCTCCATCGCGGCGATGAAGTGGCCATCGTCAAGCTCAGCGGCGCCACCCAGAACACGCGCATCACCAAGCTCTACGGCTTTGAAGGATTGAACCGCGTGGATATTGAGCATGCCGGGGTGGGAGAGATCGTGGCGATTGCCGGAGTCGAAGGCATCACCATTGGCGAAACCGTGACCAGCGTCGAAACTCCGCGCGCCCTCGTCCATGTGCCAGTCGATGAACCCACGCTCTCCATGGTGTTCACGGTGAACACCTCGCCGTTCTCGGGGCGTGAAGGCACTTACGTCACATCGCGCCATTTGCGCGAGCGGCTGGAAAAGGAGCTGCTCACCAATGTCGCTCTGGGCGTCGAAGAGATGGAGAGCACCGAGGCATTTAAGGTGCTCGGGCGCGGCGAGCTGCAACTGGGCATCCTGATTGAAACCATGAGGCGGGAGGGCTACGAGCTGGCGGTGGGAAAGCCGGAGATCGTCACCCGCCAAGTCAACGGCAAGGCTCAGGAGCCCATGGAACAGTTGATCATTGACTGCCCGGCGGAATTTGTGGGCGTCATCATGCAGAAGATGGGCACACGCAAAGGCATCAACACCAAAATGGTGGGACAAGGGCGGCCGGGCGGGCGAGTGCGGCTGGAATTCTCCATTCCCTCTCGCGGCTTAATCGGCCTGCGCAGCGAAGTCCTGAAGGATACGCGGGGCACGGCGGTGATGAACACGCTGTTTGATGGCTACTCGGATTGGCAGGGTGATATTCCTTCGCGGCTCACCGGCTCGCTGATCGCCGATCGCACCGGGAAGACCACCGGCTACGCGCTGTATAACCTGCAGGAGCGCGGCGAGCTGTTTGTGGGGCCGGGGGTGGACGTTTACGAAGGCATGGTGGTGGGCGAGAACTCGCGCTGGGACGATATGGACGTGAACGCCGTCAAGGAGAAGAAGCAGACCAACATGCGCGCTTCGGTGGCTGATGAAGCCATTCGGCTCGTTCCCGTGCGGCCGCTCAGCCTGGAGCAGGCCATTGAGTTCATCGCCGAAGACGAATACGTGGAAGTCACTCCCAAGTCAATCCGCCTGCGCAAGAAGATCCTGGATTACAACAAGCGCCCACGCAAGCATCGCCTGGAGGCGTGACGCGGCGCCGCCGGCGGGTCGCGCAAGCCACGACACAAAAGGCGTGCCGTGGCTACCATTCGGGTCGGTTGATCCAACAGGGCGTGATTCTTCATTCATCCACAAAAGGGGCGGTGCGAGGGGGTGTGAGGTGCTACAGCGCTCGGCGAGGTCGAGCAACGGTCACTCGCCGCGGTCCGCTTCGAGCGATGCTCGATCCCAGCCTCCCAGCGTCGCGCCAGCTTCATAGGTGCTTTGCAGAAAGCTTAACAAGGCATTCTTCGGCGAATCCGCTTGGCGCACGTCGTCATACGCCAGCACAAACTCATGAAGGCCGGAGTGATAATACGCCTTTTCAGGCTGGACTTTGTATTCGGCGTAGCCGGGTGGTTCCGGAGCTGAGTAGGAGTAAAACGCCGGACCTTTGATGTCTCCGCTGCCCGGCCAGAATCCCGCGCTACTGCATTCGTGCGAGTAGGCTTCGCGGGTGACCGGATCGGCCCCTTGGCGTTCTGGCGCGCGGCGCCCGGAAAAGCGGGTCGCGGCCAGATCAAAACTGCCCCAGAAGAAATGAACGGGGCTGGCCTTGCCGATAAACCGCGAGCGAAATTCCTTGAAAATTGAATCCGTTTGGACGAGAATTCGCCACAACCTGTTTGCATATTCGGGATCATAGGCCGCATGCCCTTCATCCCGCTCAAAGGGAACGGGGTCTGGCACCTCCTGCGGAATTGACAAGATTTTCGCGTCGATTCCCAGGAAGCGCAGCGTCGCCATAAATTCGCGATAGAAATCAGCCACCGAGCGCGGATACAGCGGCACAAACTTCCTCACGCCGTCGCTGGTACGGACCGCCAAGTTATGATCCAGAAAATCGAACTCGATCTCGAATATGCCGTTGCCGTGCGGGATGGGCGACGTGCACAAGCCGCGGGCGCTGACGTACAAAGTGACTTCCCACCAATGATTGACGTGCGGACTCAATGCTTCTCTCAGCTTCCCCACGATCTGCGTCCACATGTGAAGCGTGGCATACGTGTCTTTCCATTCGTTCAGAGGCAGCGCCGGCCAAACTCTGTCCCGATCGATGCGGTTCTGCTGGGGCGCGCCGGCAAATGATTTTTGAGTCTGTGGGATCATGGAACGGCCTCCATCGATTGCGGCTAGCGTAGTGTCCGGGAAATGACTGGGCCCTGTGAAGTGGTGGTGGCCACGACGAATTTGTCTTTCAATTCGTCGTGGGTTCTGCCCTTCCCAGAAAAAGCCCATGGCGAGAAAAACGCTCGCCGCGGCTACCACCTTTTCGCTGCAGGGCAGGCCCGGAATCAATCGGCCACCGGCGTGTGGCGCTGGTGGCGCGATGCCGGCAACCGAACAAGGCTATCCCCAGAGTGTACCCCATTGTCAATCCATTTTTTGCCTCGACGAGGGCGGTTTCGCTTCAATTGCAGATACGCTGAACACCGCGCGTCCACGGCACCCGCGAAGGGTTGGGCCTCTCTGGGCGGACAGGCCCGCCAATGATTGCGCGGCCTGCCATGTGTTATCTTTGATGCCGGCATACCACGTGAGACTCTTAACCCAACTTCCACGGTCTCCGGGGTGAAACGGTGTGTTCACAAGCAGTTGCGATTTCATTCCGTCACTATGGGGAGGGGTCGTGCCAGGTTTTCTCTGGCTTCATGACCTC
>JBOGKI010000170.1:0-8441 GCA_050745605.1 Terriglobia bacterium
GGGAATGGCTAAAGCATACTCGCAGATTGAAGTCGATTTTGCGCTCGTTGGCTTCTAACATAATTTAAACACAGAGAGTTACCAGAAATCTCTATTTCAACAACCGGACAGTAGTGATATTGAAATTCAGTATTTTGGTCACGCCCATCCTGGCCGTGTCATTAAGTCGTTTACTAACATGAGCTTATTACGGGGTTCAGCGTGGAAGGGAAATTGCTAGCTACCATGGTTGCGCGGCGTACCAGGGGGCGTGACATATGGGTTAGGGCGTCGGCACTCCGTTTGTTTGCAGGAGCGGATTGTGGGGACACGGCTTGCCGTGCCCTCGGTTTGGCGGCAATTGCTTCAGGGTTTCGCCTTTAACAACGGGCGTAAAGATCGGTAACTCAGATTCACACAACGATAGGAGAGATTATGCGAAGCTGCAAGGTGTTAGGTGGGATTTTCTTTGCGCTACTGATGGGGCTGTTGCTGACGCCGAAGGTTTCCCGTGCTCAAAATGTTTACGGATCGATCCGCGGCACGGTGACTGACCAGTCGGGAGCGGTAGTTCCAGGGGCCACAGTCACCATCACCAATGAAGGCACCGGAATCTCGACGAGCCTGACCACTGGGGCAAACGGCGCCTTTCAGTTTGTGAATTTGCTGGCGCCCGCCACTTATGACGTGGTGGTGCAGCGGAGCGGCTTCACCAGGTTCGTCAATAAGGGAATTCACCTGGACGTCAACCAGACCTATGTCGTCAAAGCCGCGATGCAGGTGGGCCAGGTTTCGCAGCAGGTAACGGTGGAAGCCAACCCGGTGCAGGTTGAAACCACCAGCATGCAGCTCGGGGTCACGATTACGGGCAGCCAGATCGTGAACCTGCCCTTAAACGGACGCAACTGGACCCAGCTCCAGCAGCTTGAGCCCGGCGTCGTGGCTTCGTCCGACCGGTTTGGAACCTATTCCACCAACGGCGCGGAAACGCAGCAGAACGCGTTTTTGATTAATGGGCTTGACACGAACGACCTGCCTCTGAACACGGCCGGTTTCATCCCCAGCCCCGACGCCATCGGCGAATTCCGCATGATCACCAATACCATCAATCCGGAGTATGGCCGCAATTCCGGCGCCATCATGAACGCCACCATCAAGAGCGGCACCAACCAGTTCCACGGCGACGGCTTTGAGTTCTATCGGGATACGACCCTCGACGCTCGCAGCTTCTTCCAATCCAGCGTCTCGCCGTTCCATCAGAATGAGTTCGGCGGCACCATCGGGGGTCCGATCAAGAAAGATCACGCGTTTTTCTTCTTCTCTTACCAGGGGTACCGTAACGCGGTTCCGCAGGGGTTTAGTGTTCCCACGGTGTTTAGCGCCGCGGAGCGTGGCGGCAACTTCTCCGACATCCTGCCGGGTGGAGTATTTCCCACGATCAACCCAAACTCAAGTGCCCCTGCCGTATCGGCCTTTCCGTTAGTGGGCGACAATGGGAAGACGTATCCGGCTGGAACGCCCTACGCCACGTTGTTTCCAAACGGCGCCATTCCCCAGGCAGACCTGAATCCTCTGGCGGTTAAGTTAATGAACCAGTTTGTACCGCTGCCCAACGCTCCTTCAAACGGCTACACTTTCAACCCCACAACAACGCAGAAGGATGACCAGTATGTCTATCGGGTGGACGAAAACATCCGGACGCAGGATACCATATCGGTTAACGGCTCCTGGGAGAGGCACCCGTCTGTGGACACCCTGCCTTTCAGCGGCGCCACTGTTCCTGGCTTTGCGGAAACGGCCCAGCGGCACATCCAGACGTACACCGGCACCTGGAACCACACGTTTTCAGCCAACACTCTCAACAACGCCCGGTTTTCCTACTTCCGCTTCAATTTTGTCGCCGTGGAGCCGGTGAGTCCCATTAACCCCACCAGTTACGGGTTCACGGGCATCTTGCCGCAAACCTCCACCGGCGCCTCGCTGCCCATCGTCAGCCTCAGCGGGTTCTTCACGCTAGGGTTCAGCGCCAATGGACCCCAGCCCCGCATTGATCAGACCTACGACGTGGCAGACAACTTTACCAGGATCATGGGCCACCACACCTTCAAAGCCGGATTTGAGATGCAGAGATTCGAGGTCGCTAACCCCTTTTTCAACAACCTCAGCGGGAACTTTAGCTACAATGGCTCTGGATCGTTTTCAACGTCAAATCCTGGCGCGGATTTCCTGCTCGGCGTGGCGGATTCTTATGCCCAGGGCAGCGGCTCCATCATTAACGCGCGCGGGCGCCAATATTATTCCTATGGCCAGGACCAGTGGCAAGTGAAGCACAACCTGACATTGACCTATGGCCTCGGCTGGGATATCGAAACGCCGTACCAGAACCTTTACGACAATGGATTGACGATGATGGCCTTCCGGCCTGGGGAGCAATCCACGGTGTTTCCTACGGCGCCCGTTGGTTTGGTTTATCCCGGCGATCCCGGAATTAACAAATACGGCGGCCCCACCACTCACTTGACAGATTTGGCGCCGCGCCTTGGCTTTGCCTGGACTCCGGGAAGCTCTTCCAAATGGAGCGTCCGCGCCGGCTTTGGACTCTATTACAACCGCACAGAAGAAGAACTGGCTCTCCAAGGTCTGACCAACCCGCCGTTTTCAACCGCTTCGTCCACCGTGGCGGCGCTCGGGGGTACCCCGAGTTTTGCTACCCCCTTCACCGGCTGGTGCCCGGGAAGTGGTGGCGCTTCCCCGGCCCCATGCTCGGTTCCCCAGACGTTTCCATTCACCCCGCCGTCGAAGGGAGCCAAGGTGGACTTCACGCCCTTCGAGCCCGTCGGGTTTGGCATGAACACCCTCAGCCCCAATTTTGGCACGCCGATGGCTCAAAACTATAATTTGACCATCGAGCGCCAACTCTCGCCTTCGACGATTTTCTCCATGGGGTACGTGGGAAGCGTTGGGCGTCACCTGGAAGGGGCGTATAACTACAATATGGCGAACGTCCCCAACGGCGTGAACGCGGGCGGGGCGGCGCTGGGTTGCAACGTCGGCAGCCTTCCCACCTGTGACCCCGGGGTATTCCCCTTTGATCCGTCGATTTATGGGGCGCCGGGTCTGCAGGTCACGGACTTCAATTCCAACTACAACTCGCTGCAGGTGGAGTTCAACCGGCATTTCGCCAAGGGCCTGCAACTTCAGGCTTCGTACACCTGGTCGCGTTACTTTGACCAGACTTCCAATCTGGAAAACAACGCTTTCAACGGCCCCGGCATCAACACCTATAACTTTGCCTCCATGTACGCTCCGTCAGCCAATGACGCGCCACAGAGGTTGGCGCTGAACTACTTCTACACGCTGCCGTTCTATAGCCTTACGCACAAATGGCAGCGATTGACGGATGGCTGGAGCCTGAGCGGGCTCACCACGTTCCAGAGCGGCTTCCCGGTGGCGGTCACTGATAACGCCTTCACCTCGCTCACTTGCATGATTACGCTCGCCTTCTATGACTGCCCGGACCGCGCTAATGTCACCAGCACGCCCCTCGGCATTGGCAATCCCAGAAACTATACGGTGGGGACAAAGGTCAACTATTGGTTTAACCCCAAGGCTTTCGCCAGACCACCCGCGGGCACGGGGATTGGCAATGCCAGCCGCAACCCGCTCTATGGCCCTGGCATCAACAACTGGGACATCGAGCTGCTGAAGGATCTTCACATCACGGAATCGAAGTACTTTGAATTTCGTGTCGAAGCTTATAACGCCTTCAACCAAGTGCTGTTTTCTAACCCCAACGGGAATGTCAGCAGCAGTAATTTTGGCCGCATCACCGGTGTCCTGCAGGGAAGTACCAACGGCTCCGGCAGAGTGCTGCAATTGGGTGGGAAGTTCTACTTCTAGGCGCAGGGGCGACCCGCTCCTAGCGCCCGCATCCCTTTGCTTCGCTCAGGGCGGGCTTTGCCGGCAAATATGCCGCCGGGACGGTGGCGCTACATTGTCCACCCGTCCAGGACGTAGGGGCGACCCTAGGGTCGCCCGCGAACAGGCGAACGGCATCACGGTTACTTGGGCGGGCCAAGGCCCGCCCCTACATCCAACTCGGCGGGCAGGCCAAGGCTTGCCGCTACTTCTAACTCGCCGGGCAGGCCAAGGCTTGCCCCTACAATCGGCGTCCCGTCCCGAGGCGGGGCGCTTTTTTGTTGGCGGCAATTCGCAAAAAAGCCCACGGCACCCCTCTTGTCCAAGAAAAAGGAGGGCGTGCCCTGGCTACCATTCAAGAAAGCATCTCACGGCAATCCCGTGTTTGATCCATTGATCCATCCTGTGTTTGACGCTCATCCGGGCATGAGCTAAACTGTCTTTGAGATATGAATCGGTGAAAGTCGATGGCCTACATCATAGAACTCGAGCGCGAATCTGACGGGCGATGGATCGCAGAAATTCCGTCGCTGCCCGGCGTCATGGCCTACGGAAAGACCAAGGGCGATGCCATAAAGGCCGTCGAAGTCCTTGCGCTGCGCGTTATCGCGGATCGCATTGAGGGAAAGAAAAAACCTGGTAAATCACTTGACGTTTCGTTTGCCTGCCGTTGAGTAACTGGCCCAGCACGAAAGCCAAAAAAGTCCTCCGAGCCCTCCTCCGGATCGGTTGGTCCATCAAGCAACAACGGGGCTCACATGTCCGCTTGCTCCATCCCGAGCGCGGCGAGTTCACGTGGGCTTTTCACGATGACGAAGAGATCGGCCCACGGATGCTCGCCCGCGTTGCAAAGCATACGGGTTTGAAGCCAGAGGACCTGTAAGCGAGTAAGGCCGACCTGGTTGGATAAATCCTAGCGATGTGATCCGGAGTGATTGCCCATGAAGGCGAAGCCCAAGGCATGGCTTTCCTGGAGCAGCGGCAAGGACAGCGCCTGGGCCCTCCACACCGTCCAACGGCAGAATGAGTTTGAAGTGACGACGTTGCTCACCACGGTCAACGTGACGCATAGCCGCGTCGCCATGCACGCCGTCCGTGAAGAGCTGGTCCGCCAGCAAGCCCGGGCGCTCCAACTCCCTCTGGTGATCGTTCCCCTTCCCTGGCCGTGTTCCAATGCTGTTTATGAAGAGGCCATGGCGCAGGCGATGGCCGAAGCGCGCCGCTCCGGCGTCACCCACATGGTCTTTGGCGATTTATTCCTCGAGGACATTCGCAAGTACCGCGAAGAGAAGCTTGCCGGGACGGGAATCACTCCGTTGTTCCCTATTTGGGGCCTGAACACTGCAAGGCTGGCGCGCGATATGATCGCCTCCGGCCTCAAAGCCACTGTGACTTGCGTTGACCCTAAGAAGCTGGATCGAAGTTTTGCCGGCCGCCAATTCGATGGGGCTCTACTCGCCGATTTTCCTTCCGCCGTCGATCCGTGTGGTGAGAACGGCGAATTTCACACGTTCTGCTGCGACGGTCCCATGTTTCGGCGGCCCATTGCGGTTGCGCGCGGCGAGGTGGTGGAGCGGGATGGATTTGTCTTCGCGGATGTTCTGCCCGCCTAAAAGCCGGTAGTGCACCGCGGCCCTTTACCGCGACCAAAGGTGCTGTCATTCCCGCGTAAGCGGGAATCCATTGCGAGCCCCATTGTCGGGCGTGGATTCCCGCTTACGCGGGAATGACAGCAGGACATCCGCTTTTGGTTGCAGTTGCCAGGCTGCGCTACCCGCTGTGGCGACGGTCATAGACCGCCGCTACAGGGCCGCCGCTACAGATTCCCGCCTTGCCGAAGGCTGATCCTGCAAGTCATTTTCCCAGCGGCCGATGACGGCGGCGGCCAGGCAATTGCCGATGACGTTAACGGCGGTGCGGGCCATATCCATAAGCTGATCGATGCCCAGCAGGATGAAAATGGGCCCGGCCGGCAATCCGAAAGAAGCCGCGGTTCCCAGCAGGATCACCAGCGCCGCGCGGGAGACGCCGGCCACGCCTTTGCTGGTGAGCATCAGCGTAAACACCATCACAAACTGGCTTCCCAGGCTCAGGTGCATTCCCGCCACCTGAGCCACAAACACCGAAGCCAGCGTCAGATAGAGCGCGCTTCCCGCCAGGTTAAAGCTATATCCTGTGGGGATGACGAATGCGACCACGGGCCGCGCCACTCCAAACAGCTCCATCTGCTCCATGGCAATGGGCAAGGCGGCTTCGGAGCTGGCGGTGGCGAAGGCGATGGAAGTGGGTTCGGTGATGGCGCGGATGAACGGGCGAAGCGGAATACGCGCGAGCCAAGCAATGGGCAGGAGAACCAACAGAACGAATACCAGCAACGCCACATAGAGCGTGGCCAGAAGCTGCAACAGGTTGAGCAGAATGCCGGCGCCGGTCTGGCTGACCGTATAGGCAATGGCGGCGGCAACGGCGACGGGCGCGTAGAGCATGACGATGTTGGTGAACTTGAACATCACCTCCGCCAGGCTCTCGCAAAAGGCGAGCATGGGACGGCGCTTTTTCTCCGCCACCAGGGCCAGCGCAATGGCAAAGAGGATGCTGAACACCACCACTTGCAGGACTTCGTTCTGGGCAACGGATTGGGCGATGTTTTCCGGAAAGACCTTCAGGATCGTATCGGCCACCGTGGCCTTGGCCAAATGAGCCGGCGCGGCGGGGGCGGGAAGAGTGACGCCCACACCGGCTTTGCTCAGGTTGATGGCGGCGAGGCCGATGAAAAGGGCCAGTGTCGTGACCACCTCAAAGTAAATCAGCGCCTTGATGCCCATGCGTCCGACCTTTTTCAGATCGCTATGGCCGGCGATGCCGGTGACCAGCGTTGAAAACAGCAGGGGCGCAATGATGACGCTGATGAGGCGCAGGAAAATCTGGCCCAGAACCTTGCAGTGCACAGCGGCGTGCGGCCAATCCAAGCCGATTTCGAGGCCCACCAGCATGGCGATGAAAATCCAAATGGTGAGCGAGCGACGGGCCGCCGCATAAGCCACCAGAGCCGCTGCGGCCGCCGATCGCGCCAGGATGGGGACGTTTTCCGGGATACGGGCGATGCCAAGCTGACTGGCCACGGCAAAGAGCGCCGCCACCGTGAGGCTGAGGACGGCGATGAGGATGAAGTATTTCTTCATGCGAGCGCGGGCGCGTCAGGATAGGGCTTTAGGCGCTTCCGGCAGAATATCGGCCAAAACTTATTGATCTTTGCCGGCGGCGCCGGGTGGAGGGCGGGAGCTCGCTCCCGCTTTCGGTGTTGTAGGGGCGGGGCTTGCCTCGCCCAGGGCGCAGCAAGCAGCGCCCCTACAAAGCGGCCGCAAGGCCGCGCTGCGCTGCCCGCTACCGGGGTGGCGATCAGTTGGCGGTGGCGGCCGTTGAGCTCGAGGTCGAAGGCGCGGACCCCAGCAACTGAATGGTGCGCAGACTCTGCTCGCAAGCCGAGGTGAAAAGAGCCTGATCATCGGCGCCGCTTATGCAGACCGCCTGGACAATACGGTCCGTAGCGATGACGCGCCCCGTGACCTGCATCCAGCGATGAACGGGGTCATACCGCCACATCATCACGGCATCGCGGTCGTTGATCTTGGTGTGCTCGAAATTGTAGCCCTGAATTCCCTTCCGCACACCTTGTGTTTCAAGCTCAGCAAGCCTCTGATCGGAGAACTTGTCCTGGTGAGAGGGATTCGGTAGTGAAGTGATGACGATCGAAGGTCCCCCGCCGGTAAGCTGAGGCCGGTAGATGCGGATCCCACCTGGAAAATCACGGACCTTGCCGTAGATGCCCGCCGCTACCCGCATTTCGACGCCCAGGGAATCGCTGCGATAGGGCAGCGGCTTCAACGTACTGGCAACTACGCGCTGGCGGTGTCCCGGGTACCAGTTGGTGAGCAGGAACTCGCCTCCCAGGATAATCGCGCCGGCAATCACAATAATCATCGCTACGGTCAACTGATTTTTCATATGAATTCATCTTAACCTCAGCTTGCCCAACACGCAAACGCCGCGGCGCTTTGGTAGTGACTCAGTTTGGCGCGGTAGCGGCGAGTTTGCCTCGCCCCATGGCGGCATCAAGCCGCCTCTGCATCAAACTGAATCACTACCGGCGCTCTATGAGCGTCGAAAGACCGGGCGTCTGCGGGCGCCGCGCTGCAGATGGTTTCCGGCGGTCACAGATGGCCGCTACGGCTCTGAATTCCCGACGGTTTCCGGCGGTCATAGACCGCCGCTACAGGAAACGGCGCTACCCTTGGCGGCGGAGAAGCGATCCGCCCGGCACAATCCCCAGTCCCACATTTTGCTGGAACAGCATTAGTATTAGAACTTGGGCGCGAGGAGCGGGCGGGCGATTTCCCGGCCGGTCGAGACGCGCCCGGCATCGAACAGCCATGGGTGAAGCATTTGAGAGTCCGGCGACGCTTAAGCTTGGAACCTCACAGTCCGGAACGTTGTTGCGAGTCGATCACGTGACCAAGGACTACGTGACGGAGGATGAGCGGGTG
>JBOGKI010000171.1:0-8416 GCA_050745605.1 Terriglobia bacterium
GCGACTCTGGCAGGGTCGTTTTTTCGACCGTGCCTTGCGGACGGTTGAGGAGTACCACGAAAAGGTCAACACCATCCATCTGCATCGGGTGAAGACAGGGCTGGTGAGCAAGGCGGAGGAGTGGAAATGGTGGAGCGTACGCGATTACACCGGGAGCGTGGCCACAGCGGCCGGGGCAGAGAGGGACCTGGCGATCGACCGTGTGTTGTTGCCGGCCGAGGGGACGGCACGAATCTGAAAGTCAAGAGCCGCAGAGTTTCTGGAAAGCGAAACTCTGCGCTACCAGCTACGGGAGGCGATCCATCGCCACGAGCGGCGAGCGGGGGCTTTAAGACCGGCCCTGTGCGATATGATAAATCCGCAGGACTTCGATGTCCTGCTCTTTCACGCGGTAGACGGCGATATAGGGCAGGGGAGGAAACAAAAGCTCCCGGGTTCCTTCCTCGCGCCCGATGTGGCCGCGGTGCGGTAGGTCCTTCAGCGAACGGATAGCCTCATACAGTTTGCGCATGGTCGGCTGCCGGTAGTGGGGGTGGCGGTCTTCCAGGTAACTGCTGATGTGCTGTAAGTCGGCGGCGGCTGGCGTCCAGCGGATACGCATTTTATGAGCGCAACATCTGCTCTAGGCGGGCGTCCATTTCTTCTTCTTCAATAAGCTCCCCGCGGTCCGCCTGTGCAATACCTTCGCGCACGGCGGCACGAAAACGGGCGTCTTCCTCAAGCAGGCGCAACGCGGCATCCTTCACCAGTCGCTCGGCGTCGGTGCCCGTCGTGGTGGCGATCTGCGCAAGCCGTGCTTCCTGCTCCGGGGTGAAATGTACTTCCATAGATTTCAGGGTACGGGAAAACCGGCTCCGGGGCAACGCTTAAAAGAATTCGCGGGCGCATCATACGTCGTCTTTTGATGGTTGCGGCCTTCATGATGGTAGTGCGGTAGCGCGCGCCCGGCATAACCGTTCCGTGGTCTCGGTCAATGCGCGTGCAATTCTTGCGGCACGCGTTGACGGCGCACCTTGATTTTGCTCTCGTCCTTACGAGCCTGTGCGAGGTCATAGGCAAGCTGCATCCGTAACCACGTATCCGGCGTGCTGCCGAACGTCTTGGAGAGCCGGATGGCCATCTCGGGGCTGATGCCCGACTTGCCGTTAACGACATTGTTGAGCGTCTGCCGGGTGACGCCGACATCGCTTTTCATGTGGGCGACCCGAAGGCGCGTAGCCCAGCCCCTCGCGGGCGGGCACAAGGCCCGCCCCTACATCGAATGCGGCGGCGGAAGAGGCGTTCCGCCGCCAAACCACTTCAAGGCGCTGTTCTACTGGTTGTTGTCGTTGTTATCGCCGCCGTTGCCGTTGTTTCCGTTTCCCGGCGTGATGACCACGAACTGCACGCCACCGTCGTGGTAGACCTGCAACAGAGTCTGCCCGGTGGCCTGGCCGGCAAGCCGGTTGAACTCGCTAACGTTTTGAACCGGGTGGCGATTCACGCCCATGATCACGTCACCCTGACCCAGGCCGATCTGCCCGGCAGGACTTCTCGGATCGACGCCGGTCACCACCACCCCTTGCAGGTCGGACGGAAGCCGCAGCCGGTCGCGGATGGAGGACGTGATGTCCTGGACGGTGATGCCCGCCAGGGCGCCGCTGGACGGAGCCCTCGATGGGCCCGAAGTCCGTCCCGTAAAGTTCGCGGGCTGCTCACCCAGCGTGAGCTTGACGGTCATCTCCTTTCCATCCCGCAAAATCCCGAGCGTGATCTGAGTGCCCGGGCTGGTGTTCGCCACCATGGAGGACAGCAGCGAAAGGTCCGGAACGTTGTTGCCGTCAAGGGTGCGAATCACGTCTCCGGACTTCAGGCCGGCCTTGGCGGCGGGCGAGTTGGGCTCAATGTGCGTCAGTAGGACGCCGGAGGTGTCCGGCACGTTGAACTGCTTGGCGAGATCGCTGTTGAGGTCCTCAATGCCCACGCCGAGGTAGCCGCGGTTTACTTTACCGTTCTTGATGAGGTCCTGCATCACGTGCTTCACCATGTTGGCGGGAATGGCAAAACCAATACCGTTGAAGCCGCCCTCGCCATTGGGACCGCTGCTGGTGCTGAAAATGGCGGTATTGATGCCGGCGACCTGGCCGTGAATGTTCACCAGCGGGCCGCCGGAATTGCCGGGGTTGATGGCGGCGTCGGTCTGGATGAAGTCCTCATATTGCTCGATGTGCAATCCGCTGCGGCCCAGCGCGCTCACGCTGCCGCGCGTCACCGTGAAGCTAAGTCCGAAAGGGTTCCCAAAGGCCATCACGATGTCCCCCACGCGCAGGGTGGAAGAATCGGCGAAGGGCACGGTGGGAAGCCCCGTGGCATCGATCTTGAGCACTGCGATGTCCGTCTCCGGATCGGCTCCCACGATCTTGGCGCTGAACACGCGCTTGTCCGGCAGCGTCACCTTGATGTCCCTCCCCTGCTTGATGACGTGATTGTTGGTGACGATGTAGCCGTCTGAAGATACGATCACACCGCTACCGAGCGCGTGTTCTTTCTGCTCTTGCGGGACGTTGGGGAAGATGTTGCCGAAGAATTGCCGGAAGAACGGGTCATTGAAAAACGGCGATTGCTGATACTTGATGACGTGGAGGGATTGAATGCTCACCACCGCAGGCTTGACGGCGTTTGCGATCCGTTCAAAGGCGTCATTCATCTGCTGCAGCTCGTTGATGTCCTGGCCCGCCAGGCCAGCGCCGTCCGCCAGCGCGAAGTGGACGTCGCCTTTCCGGTTATAGTGAGCGATGACCGTCAGAGTGAGAACCAGCAGGCCAATCAGCGTCAGGCTGAGGCCCAAAAAGTTGTCGCGCCAGAACTGTTTGTTAATGCGACGCATAAGAGAAATCCTCCTTGTTCAGTGCAGCCGGGTCAGACACGGCTCAATAGGCCGAATCATGAAGACGAGAGATCATCTGGCAGGTGG
This sequence comes from Terriglobia bacterium, assembly GCA_050745605.1. Classification (GTDB taxonomy): domain Bacteria; phylum Acidobacteriota; class Terriglobia; order UBA7540; family UBA7540; genus CALCEB01. The sequence goes on from JBOGKI010000171.1 coordinate 2,954, forward strand.
TTAACCATAACAACCTTCCGTTCGAGTGCCAACCACCAATCCTTGAATAACCCATTTTTCCATATCCCAGCCGGTATCATCCATTAGACGCCGTGGATTCATGCGCGGGAGCATGAAACACTCCTCTCAGGTCACGGGCTGGGCATTCCAACGTTCCAACTCTTGGGTCTTCCAGACTGCCGGTGTGCTCAATCGTTCATTCGCCTTGCATTCAGTAAGATGCGGGGGAGATGAGGAGGGTTTCACAGAACCGACGAGTCTTAGCGTGGATTACCGATTATAGCGACACCCAAGGTTGTAGCGGGTCGGAGTTCACCCCGGCAGGGACCGCCGCTTGTGCGGCACTCCCCGCTTTGCAGCAGGGCCGGCGCCGACCCGCACTACCGAGATAGCCGTCACTGCAATTGGTAATCCTCAGCAACCCACCCGCTGCAAACCTCAACTGATCGTATTCGACTTCTCCGCATAGGGCTTCTTCATGTAAACGCTGGCCTGATCCAGAGCCCCCTGAGTGTTGTCGTTGGTTTGAAGCGCCCGCTGGTACTCATTCAAGGCGCGGTCACGCTGCCCGGTGGCGTCGAAGATCTTCCCAATTTCCAGATAACTCCACACCTCCACCCACTTAGGCTGCAGGTCGCCGTTTAAGCACTGCCGGAACTCCTCCAAGGCTGCGTTGTAGTTGTGCAACTTGAAGAGCGTCTCGCCGATGCGGTAATGAGCCAGAGAATCATTCGGGTTCAAGTCCAGGACTTGGCGGTAGGCTTTGATGGCCTCGAAGTAAGCTTGCTCCTGATAGAGCTGATCCGCCCGGGCCATCTCAACCTGAATCTTCGTTTGGTCAGTATATTTGAGGATGTAGCTCGCCGGGTCAACCTCCACCCGCACCGGCCGTCCCTTGGTGTTAATGGTAAAGTCCGCGGTGGTTCCCACCATCTCCAAGCGGTCGTTCACTGCGGGACGGCCACGGACGTAGACGCGGATATCAACGGGCATGCGGAAGATATCCAGATCCTGCTGAACTTTCCCCACCACCTGATAGCCGGTTTGGGTGAGGTAAATGGCCCAGGTCCGCTTGAACTGCGGCACCCCGGTGGAATCAACCCATTGCGCGAAGAAATAGGTGAGCTGATGATGACTCGCGGCTTCCGCAAGCTTCTGGAACTGGCGGGTGGAGATCGACTTCCCGGCGTACTGTTGCGCCATGGTCCGCAGCGTCTTCAGAAAATCATTGTTGCCAATCACCCAGCGAAGCATGTGGAACACCATCGCGCCCTTGTCAAAGACCACCGACTCGTATTCCGGAGTAAACTCGTGCAACTGCGATGCCTGGGCGATCGGCGCCGCGCTTTCGTGGGTCAACGCGCCCACGGAAATCCGCTGCATCGCCGTCTCAAACGCGGACTCCCCCTCCGCATACTGCTCGTACATGGCGGCCGAATAGGTGGCCAAGCCTTCGTCCAAAAACGCATCGTCTGGCGATGCGGGGCTCACCAGGCAGCGCCACCATTGATGGGAAATCTCATGCGCCAGCAGGTTCACATTCACCGGATTCGTGAATCCGCGGGAGGCAATGGCCACCATCCCCGGAGCGGAGTATCCGCCCACAGTTCCGTCGTCAATTTCGACGATGGAAAGGTGGCCGTCCGGCAGCGGCCCAAACTCCGTCGAATAGAACTCCAGGCATTTCTGCGCCTCGTCGCCGTAGCTTGCCGCGAATTGTTCATGACCCGGCTTCAGGTACACCGTGATATTGGCTCCGGCGACGGTGACCGGCTGAATGGCATACTTGCCCGCGATCACCGTGCCCGGGAATGAGCTTCGGGAGTATTGAAAACTGTAGGTCACTCCGTCCGCCGTATTTTCCGGCTGCCCGGCTTCGCCGGAAGCGACCACCGTTTCACCGGAAGGCACGGTGATGCGCAGCGTGGAGGAGAAACGGTTCACAGCATACTGATTCACCGGGAACCAGCAGGAGGGATAGAGAAGATAGGACCCTTCCGCACCCACATAAGCCAACTTCAAGTCTTCAACCGGGCTACCGTCTGCCGAGGCCAGAAGACCGCTATATTCTACGGCGACCATTGTCGACTTGCCCTGCGGCAGCGGGTTCAGGAACGAGAGTTTCAAACTCAATCCCTGCTGCTGGAAGGAGACGGGCTGTCCCTGCGCGTCGATCACCTTAGTCACTTTCAGCGCGCTATCCAGCGAAAAATCCGCTTCCGTCAGGTCGGTCTTCGGAGTCAAATCGATGGCAACCTTGGCCGCCACGATATGGGTGGAAGGGTAAAGCGTGGCATCGATGGTGTAATGAGTAACCTCGAAACGGGAAGATGAAGTCTGGCCGGAGGCTGGCAGGGCAACCCACAACAAGGCCCCGAGCATGAGCACGAAGGCCCTTGCCATCTCCTGCTTCCGCCATCTTCCTCCCGAAAGGACAGCCCTGGGCTGCACCCTATGTCTCGTCATGCGTGGCTCCGTGCTGCAAAAACCTGGGACGGGTAAGGTTCGCGTGGCCGCATGGAATGCTGCGCCGTATCCGGAAGCCCAAGATCCTTCGGCCTGCTGTCCACCGGTCGTGTTTCCTCACCTAGTATGATTATATAACGCCGGGAAGCGTTGCTCCGGGACTACACCACTTGCCGGTGGCAGGTCAGATGGGCCGCTGTAGCGGCGGTGTCCCCACCGCCGCTATGGATTGACTTTCGGCGCTGAGGACAGCGCCGCTACAGCCACCAGCGCCGCCACAACAACCAGTACCAAGCCCCGGAGTTTCATGTCGTGGCGTTTAGCATCTCAATCGCCGCGTCCGCAGCGCGGCCGATCGCCCCTCCCGCCCCGAGACGCAGCCGGATGGCGCGCAAGTCACGTCGCATCTCTTCACGGAAGTCCCCTGAATCAAGCAGGCGCCTCAGCTCCGCCGCAAGCCGCTCCGCCGTTAAATCCTTTTGAATCAGTTCCGTCGCCACACGCTTGCCCGCCAGAAGGTTCACCATGCTGTAAAAGGGAACATCCACCATGAATCGCGCAAAAAACGCGGTGATGGGTGAGATACGGTAAATTACCACCATGGGGCATTCAAGCAGCGCCGCTTCAACCGTCGCCGTGCCGCTCGCCACCACCGCGACTGCCGAATAAGCCAGAGCATCGTAGGCGGAGTTCGTCACGATGTGGACCGGCAAGCGGCGCGCTTCAAGCTGACGAATGCGGGATTCGAGCTCCGCTTGGTCACGTCCCGGAGCCAGCGCCAGCGCGAATTGGATAGGTCTCGCCGCGGCCAATCGTTCTACCGCCCCGATGATGGCTGGCAAATTGTAGCGAAGCTCAATACCCCGGCTGCCCGGGAGCAACGCTACGAGCGGCAGATCCGGGCTTAGCCCGGCTTCAGCAAAGAACTGCTGCCGGGTGCGCAGCGGCCGCACGCGGTCCACCAGCGGATGCCCCACGTAGCTCACGGGAATGCCAACCTTTTGGTAAATCCCCTCTTCGAAATCGAAGATGCACACCATCCGGTCCACGAGCTTCGTGAGCTGGTGCAAGCGCCACTTCTTCCAGGCCCAAATTTGCGGGCTGATGAAATAGAGCACGGGAATTCCCATCCGCTTCAGCCGCTTCGCCAGGCGCATATTCAGGGAGGGCGAGTCAATCAACACGGCGAGCTTGGGCTTGCGCCTTGCGGCCTCGCGCCGCAGCCGGCGGAAGGCGCGATAGGCGCGAGGCAGGCCGGAAGCAACCTCGGTGATGCCGACCATGGCGAACTGGTGGGAGTCCACCACGTTCTCGACTCCACCGTGGTTCATCGCCTGGCCGCCACAGCCGAAAATCTCGAGATTTGCAAGCTTCGAATGGAGCACGGAAGCGAGCTGGCCCCCGTAAATGTCACCGGAGCGCTCTCCCGCCACCATCAGGATAGAAACTGCGGACATCATGCTCCGAAGGTTTTCGCCTCAGCGGGAGATCGTTGACTCGTTAGTTTTCTTCATCGGGAAAAGCCTCGCCCAAAGCGCAGGCCCGCGCCAAGCGCCCTGACCCCTCAGGAAATCTCGGCGGCCGGCTCTTCCGTTCCGGTAAGCTGGAGGGGAGCGGCGAAAGCGGGCAGTTCCTGATCCTTGTATTGCAGCTGATAGAGCTTGTAGTAAATTCCCCGCTTCTCCAGCAATTCACGGTGGCTGCCCATTTCCCGCACCCGGCCCTTATGCATCACGATGATCTTGGAGGCATTCTGAATGGTCGAAAGCCGGTGGGCAATAACCAGCGCGGTGCGATCCTGCAAGAGCGACCGAAGGCCTTCCCGGATCAGGTGTTCGGTCTCGGGATCAACGCTCGACGTCGCTTCATCCAGGATCAGAAGCTTCGGATCGTGCGCCAAGGCCCGCGCGAAGGAGACGAGTTGTTTCTGTCCTGTGGAAAGCGTCACTCCCCGTTCCTTTACCGGCTCCTTGAATCCCTCCGGCAATTGTTCGACAAAACGCCGCAAGTTCACGCGCTGTGCGGCTTCCCGCACTTCGTCATCGGTAATCCAATCCGATCCCAGCCGGATGTTGCTCTCAATGGTCCCAGAGAACAGGAACGGGTCCTGCAGGACCATGCCGAAATGCCGCCGCAGGTCGGACAAGCGAAGGCGGCGGATATCCACACCGTTCAGCAACACCTGGCCGCCCTGGACCTCGTAGAAGCGAAGCAGGAGGCTGGTGAGTGTCGTCTTGCCAGCCCCCGTGTGTCCGACAATGGCTACGGTCTCCCCGGGCTCAATGCTGAAGGACACATTCTCGGTCACGGGGTTCTCCGGGTAATATCCGAAGCTGACATTGCGGAATTCCACACGCGCCTCTGCGCCGTTCACGGGCGCGGGATCTTCCGGGTCCTGAATGAGGACTGGCGTATCCAGCAGCTTGAAGATCCTCTCGGAGCTCGCCATACCGGACTGCAGGATGTTGTATTTGTCGCTCAAATCCTGAATGGGTCGGAAGAATCGCTGCGAATACTGGATGAAGGCGATGGCCGTGCCCACGGTTACCGACCCGTGAAAGCTCATCACGCCGCCGCGAAAGATGATGATGGCCACAGCCAGCAGGCCCAGGAATTCCACAGTAGGATAGAACAGGCCGTAAGCCAGAATGGAATCCTTATAGGCCCGCATGTGGCTGCGATTGATCTTCTCAAATTCCTCGAAGCTTCTCTCCTCGCGGCCGAAGAGCTGGAGGGTCGCCATGCCCGAGAGGTGTTCTTGCAGGTAAGCGTTGATGCGGGCGATGGCCAAGCGGATGCGGCGGTAGGACTCGCGTACCGCGCGGCGGAAGGCCATGGTGGTAGCAATGATCAGCGGCAGCACCGAGAACGTCAACAGCGCCAGCTTCCAATTCAATTTCAACATCACCACGACGATACTCAGCAGGGTGAAACAATCCCCGAAGATGGCCACCACGCCGGAAGCGAACAGATCGTTCAATACATCCACGTCCGTGG
>JBOGKI010000172.1:0-8404 GCA_050745605.1 Terriglobia bacterium
GGAAACGGGATATGGTTTTACTAAGTTCGGCCCGTAGATTTGCTGTGGGATCCAACGTGTAGTGCTGGCGACCCTCTGCGTAACAGCGGTTAAAGGCTTTGATCGTTTGCCATGGCTTAGTGTCCAGTATGGTCTTCCAGAGAGTCCTAACCGCCTCAGTTGCTTCTCTGATTCCGAGCACTAAATTATCGATGCTGTACTCCGGAAATGCACCTGTGACTGCCGCGCGCTTCGTTTGCGCCTGCAACCGCGTTACCAATCGTAGCAAGTCATCGATTGCTGGTTTTGGGTCGGCTTTGTCCAGTGCGCCCAAATAGAAAGTATTATTTTCCAAGTGGCTCGCCATGTGGCGTGCTACTTCCCTGGACAGGGTTCTAGCAATCTGGTTATCAAGCACGTCGATGATACCAGCGAATAAATGATTTTTTTTCGCGGTCGGTGTTCGGAGGTTCTCTAGCTTGATGACTCGGTCCATGTTGGTGAAGACCACCGCCAATTTCTTAGTATGGCCGGAGGCAGCGACGGCCTCCAACGCCTTGGCGGAGCTGTAGTTGGTCATTGCGCTGTGGGCAGCCTCGATCAGCAGAATCACGTCAACAACAGAAAAATATGATACGACTTGGTTTGGTAAATCGGCATTTGCATCGGCCTCGTGACGCAGCCCTACGGAGTCAATCAAAACCAGAGGGGCCTTATGGTCTGACCACTTGGGAAAGAATGGCCCCTTGACCCTGACTCCGTTCACCAGTGGAGTGACCAGCATCCCCCATTGGTTGGCAGAAATACCCGAAAAGAACCTTATTGCAGCGAGAAACTCACATCTCGGGGTCTTGTTAACGTTGAGTCGCCAGAAAATCGGCCACCCTGTGGTTGTCCGTTGGTATCGACCCGCCTGCAGCCCATCAAATTTACGCTGTAGTTCGTCCACGATCGCTGACACAAGGTCAACGAACGCGTCCGACGCTTCGGCCGACTCCTGTATCAAGTCCAAAGCGGCGTTACGATCTTGTGGCACCAGAGAATCCAGGGGACCTTGACTCTCCTCAACTGTTCGTCGAGCATTTGCGACTATATCGCGGAGTCGAGTGATGAAACGGCGAAGCGTGGTTGCATTGTCCTCCATCTGCGCCGCGGATAAGCCCTGGGGGGGGCTAGAATCTTCCGATTCTACCTCACACTCCTCATAAGCGTCTTTCTCTTCGGGGCGCTCTCGCGGCCAGTCCCCTAGGACATACTGCAACCGAAAGAGGGGATCGCTCTGTTCAAGAAAAATCCTAGCGACGGCCGTGTCATCCGAGGAAACTGCTTTGAGGACTGCGTCCAACAAACATCCCCCAACCCTGAACCTTGCCTCATCTTCCGATATAAATGTGACAACGGCCGAGTAGTCGTCATCTGTTGCTATAACCTCGGCTTCGCACGTTGTGGTTCTATTTAACGAAGTTGAAGGAAATCTATCTTTCTTCGGGTCAGAACCAATTAACTGGCTGATCAGGGTGCTTTTGCCCGTGCCGGGTGGGCCAATCAAGAGGACTCTTGAATAGCCAGAATCCCTGGCGGGTAAGTGGATTTGTTGCTCCCTTATTTCTCGGTAATCAAGGTTCTCAGGTTCCAATCGATCGTAGAAAATCTCAATCACTCGCGGTGTGTAGCCGCGATTCAGGGCGAGAGGTCGCGCACTGGGCGAGTGGAGTGATTCGTCCCGCAAAAGTTTTCCTAGTTCCTCCACAAGTTTGTCTGCTTCGCCATCATTGTTGGTACCCAACCCTTTCTTAACCTTTAGGCCCCGCTTCCCGCTCTTGTCAGTTCGCATCGGATGGCGAAAACTGACTGACAAACCGTCACCATTGGCGTTCCTGACCTTGCTTGCGACGTAAAAGTTTTCCATATGCCTCCGTTGATGCTCCAGGATGTACCGCGGCGATGAAAATAACAAAGAAACAATTGTCTTGTCAAGTAAATTCTGGTGCATCCTGGAACCTCGTTATATTACAATAAGTTATCTGAACATATTGGAGTCATTGGCGGCCAGCGGCGCTAAGAGTTTGCCTTTGCATGGATAGACTAATCACAAACCGATACCTGCTACCTGCTGCTCGCGGCCGGCCCTCCTCGCGGGTGAGGTTCAACTCCTTGGTGAAGCCGAACGTCATGTATTTCTTGTCCGTGCGGAAGAAGCAGACGGTCTTGGCGTCCTTCGCGTACCCCGGCATGCTTCTTCTCAGCCATAGAGACTGTAGCGGCGGTGTCCCCACCGCCGACTCTTTAATTCCCTCCCAAAACCGGCGATGAGGACATCGCCGCTACAACAAACTGACCCACTGCTGAACGTCAGCCCGACCAGCGCATCAACTGTGTGACCTGAATGAGATTGCCGCAGGTATCTTTCAGCATGGCGATCTTGGAGGCCGTCACGTCCGTTGGTGGCATGGTGAACTCGGCGCCGCGCGCTTTCATACGCTCGTAATCGGCCTGCACGTCGTCGGTGTAGAACATGGCCGCGGGCTGGTTTTGCTGGAACAGGGCCTGCTGATACGCCTTGGCTGGTGCGTTGTTGTTCAGCGCGAGCTGCAGCTCCGTGCCATCCGGCTCCTCGGGTGAGGCCACGGTCAGCCAGCGATAGGGGCCGTTACTGAAATCGGTCTTCTTGGCAAAGCCCAGTACCTCCGTATAGAAGCGCAGGGCCTTCTCCTGGTCGTCCACGAATACGCTAGTCAGTTTGATCTTCATTTCGTTTCTCCTTTGTAAGGTTCGCGGTTGGGGCCGCGTCGTCTTCTCTTTGTCTTTCTTTTCGTGGGTGTTGGTGGATCCAAGCGGTCGAGGTGGCGTTCGAGAGCATCTACGTGAGCGGACCAGAACCGGCGAAACTGAGCCAGCCAGTCATCGACCTCCTGAAAGGGTTCAGGTTTCAGCCGGTAGAGACGGCGCTGTGCGTCCACGGTAGACTCCACGAAACCGGCCTCGCGCAGTACTCGCAGGTGCTTTGACACGGTCGGCTGCGGCATACGAAGCCGACGCTCGATCTCTCCAACCGACTGTTGGGACGAGACCAGGAGACTCAATATCGCGCGGCGGTTCGGCTCCGCAATGATGTCGAATACAGATTCCACTCTCTTGATATACTCCACAGAGCATATGCGTGTCAAGGCATATACAGGCAGGGGACCACTAACATCGATGCCGACGCCAGGCGCGAACCCAACGCCACAGCCCACGGCACCAAAACCGTGCCGTGGCTACCATCCGCCGCTGACTTTGCCATTGACACGCCCCCGCCGACTGGTATATTATTAGTTGGTAAACACCCCTCGCCTGCGGCCCCTCGCGCCGCGAGTTATATCTTTGGAAACCGGAACCAGGCTGATCCATGCCCTGTCCAACGAACGACAAAGGTAGCGTAGACCTTGTGCTTCTCACCGGGTGCAGGGAAGCGCAGGATTGCTACCCCGCCATAAGGGAGGTTCTCACCTCTTGGTCCCGGTACCGCAGGGACGACTTATGGAAGGTCGCAGGTGCGGCAGGCTTCAAACCCTGCCCTTCCGGCCCATCACCGAAACTGGTGAGAAATACGGGTCAGGCATCAACGAAGCGCCGCAGAGCTTGTGGAAAAAGGGTAGTGGTACTTTTTCATGGCTGTAGCGGCGCTACAAAGCGGGTGGAAATCACAAATCCAAAAAGGATTGTTTAAGCAAACCCATAAGTTATTGATAATAAACATAAATTATAGCAAAAATGAATCCAAACCCAAAAAGCAAACCCACTGAGAAGTTAACAAAGCTTTTATTATGAGTAGTTTGTGTATATTTTTGGAACGAAGTCAGGCAAGTAACTAAATATAAAAGGGTTAGGTCACAAATTTGGCTTTGCTTCCGGCATTTTCGGTGCATAAATGCGTCAAAAAAACCAAAGCAAAGCCACCTCTGAACGAGAATCGCAAGGACCCGCCGCGCCACACTAACGCCAGACTGACCGGTTCTTCATCGCTTCTATGACGCGGTTAATCCCTTGCCTGACGGTCGCCGTGGAGGAGTTCGGGAATTACCCAGGCTAGGAATCCGAGATGCGCGCAATCCTGGCCCCGGCTTTTGCCAGCTTCGCTTCGATTCGCTCGTAGCCCCGGTCGATGTGATAGACGCGGTCGATAGTGGTTTCGCCTTCCGCCGCGAGGCCCGCCAGCACCAGCGACGCGCTGGCGCGCAAGTCTGATGCCTGGACCTTGGCACCGGTCAGCTTGGTTCCGCCGCGAACAACGGCACGGCGCCCTTCCACCTGGATATCGGCGCCCATGCGCGCCAGCTCCAGGGCATGAGTGAAGCGGTTCTCAAAAATCGTCTCGGAAATCACCGACGAGCCGTCCGCCTGGGTCATCAGCGCCATGTATTGCGCCTGCATGTCGGTGGGAAATCCGGGATATTCCTGGGTGACAACGTCGGCGGCGTGCAAGCCGTCGATCGATTCGGCGACAAGATTATTCCAGGCGCCGGGAATCCCATCCGGGACGGGGCCGGGGGTGATTTTTACGCCGGTCTCGGAAAGCTTGGCGATCAGAGCGGTCAAGTGGTCCGGTTCAATCCGTTCCACCGTCAGCTTGCCACGCGTAACAGCAGCCGCCACCATGAACGTTCCGGCTTCGATCCGGTCAGGAATAATCGTGTGCTCGGCGCCCTGCAGTTTGGTGACGCCGCGGATGGTGATGGTGCTGGTGCCCGCGCCCTCGATTCCCGCGCCCATCGCCATCAACAGATTCGCCAGGTCCTGGACCTCCGGCTCGCGGGCAGCGTTCTCCAGGACCGTTACGCCCTCGGCGAGAGCCGCCGCCATCATCAGGTTTTCCGTACCCGTTACGGAAATGGTGTCGAAGTAAAATGTTGCGCCCTTCAAGCCGTCGGCGCGCGCCTGGATGTAACCGTGCTCGATGCTCACGGATGCGCCGAGCTTTTCCAGGCCGGTCAGGTGCAAATTGACGGGCCGCGCCCCGATGGCGCAACCTCCGGGCAAAGAGACCTGAGCTTGGCCGAACCGCGCCACCAGAGGTCCCAGCACCAGAATGCTGGCGCGCATCTGTTTCACCAACTCATAAGGCGCGACCGGGTCCAGGAGCTTGGGCGTTGAGATTTTTACGATGTTGCCGTGATCGGCGTGAGTGACGGAAGAATCCACGCCCAGCTCGTCCAACAGGCTGCGCATGGTGCCGATGTCCCGAACGCGCGGAACGTTGTGAAGGGTGACTTCCTCGCCGGTGAGCAGCGCTGCGGCCATTGCCGGCAAGGCGGCATTCTTCGCGCCACTGACTTTGACGTGACCTTCCAGAGGTCTTCCGCCTTGAATGACGAATTTATCCATGTGGTTGGCTTACCCTTAGTTTTAGCTGGCGCTGGATCGTGTGTCTCGCCGCGACGGGAGGCTACCCGCCGGTTTTGCCGTGTCTTTCAACGCTTTCCGGATCGCCTCGGCCGCGCTCCTGGAGCGGGCCAATTCAACCTCCGCCTCTTGCAAGCCAACGCCCCTCAAGATCATCACAATAGCCAGCGGCAGGTGGCCCTTGGACTTCGTGAGGGCTCGGGCCGCAACGGCAGGGCTGGCGCCCGTGATTCGGGCCACGATCGCTTTGCCGCGTTTTTCGAGCTTCGAATTATTGATCTGCACCTGAACCATCAAGTTGGAGAAAACTCTGCCCAGCCGCACCATGGCGGCGGTGGAAAGCATGGTGAGAACCAACTTCTGCGCGGTACCCGCCTTCATGCGCGTGGAGCCGGTGAGCACTTCAGGTCCCACCATTGGGGCAATGGCGGCGTCCGCGAGTTTGTTGAGGCTGCCGTGGGGATTGCAGCTCAATGCGATCACCGGCGCCTTAAGCTTTCGTGCGTAGCGCATGGCTCCTGCCACATAAGGCGTGCGGCCGCTTGCCGAAATTCCGACCAGGACATCGCCCGCGCCAAAACGTAGCTTGCGCAAATCGGCCTCACCCAGAGCAGCACTGTCCTCCGCGCCCTCGACGGGCTGGAACATGGCTTTGGGACCGCCAGCAAGAACCGCCACCACCTGGTGAGTTCCGAAAGTGGGGATGCACTCCGCCGCATCGAGCGCTCCCAGCCTGCCGCTGGTTCCTGCGCCGATGTAGACCATGCGGCCACCCTTGGCTAGAGCCGGAATGATGATCTCCACCGCCCTTTCAATCTGGGGGAGGACTCGCTTCACCGCCGGCGCCACCCGACGATCCTCACGGTTAATGATGCGCAGAATTTCCCTTGAGGATTTGGTGTCGAGCGATACTGACACCGGATTTTCGCGTTCGGTGACGCGGACGTTCGGCGTTTTCGTTGGGTGGCGACGAGGCATCATAAGCGATCAGCCGTCAGCGTTCAGCTTTCAGCGAAAATAAATCGACACGATTGGCGTTCGTTTGTACGGGCGCGGCAAGCCGTGCCCCTACGACCTATTCCGGCTGACGGCTGATCGCGGACTGCTGCCCGCTGGTGTCTTCCCCGAAAACGATTGCCAGCCGCGCCTCGAGTAATCCCAGTAAATGCCCGCGCCGCAGAGAACGCCCACAATGATATAAACCCATCCCACCCAGGCAGGGCCCAGAATGATTCTACCCACTCCGAACATCATGAGGTAAACCATCAGGGAACCCAGGATCCAATCGGCCAGGTTATACCAGCCTTCGCGGTCCGGCGGGATATCCGGTGCCTGGGCCGCAATGCGCTTCCAGCCCCACACGCCGGGATGGGTGCGGCGATAGAAGGCAATCAGCCTTTGCTCCGGCTCCGGCGCGGTGAGGAAGGTGCAGGCCAGCCACACCACGGTAGTGACGGCGACGGTGATCAGAATCGACGCGGCAAAACCGTTGGGCGTGGAATCCGAAATGTGAAAGACGCCGTGCAGCACCAAGGTGGTGACCAGGGCGGCAGTCATGGAAGAAACTTCGGACCAGGCGTTGATCCTCCACCAGTACCAGCGCAGCAGGTAGACGGTTCCCGTGCCCGCGCCGATCGCCAGCACCAGCGCCCACCCGCCTGCGACCGACGTCATGATGAGGGAGATGGCCGCGCCCAACACCGCCAGGCCTACGGTGGATAGCTTGGAGGCCAGCACATAGTGCGCCTCCGTCTTCCCTTTGGCCATGAAGCGGCGGTAGAGGTCATTCACCATGTAGGATGATCCCCAGTTGAGCTGCGTGGCAATGGTGGACATATAGGCCGCCGCAAAGGCCGCCAGCATCAGGCCGTTCAGCGCTCCCGGCAGGAAGTCCACCCACACTTTGATGTAGCCGATCTCCGGGTCCTTGAGGTGCGGCCAGAGGGCTACGGAAACCAGTGCCGTGACGATCCACGGCCACGGGCGGATGGCATACTGCGCGATGTTGAACCATAGGGTGGCCAGCAGCGAGTTCTTCTCATCCTTGGTGCTGAAGATGCGCTGGGCAATGTAGCCATCGCCGCCCGGCGCCGCGCCCGGATACCAGTTGGCCCACCAATTGACGCCGATATAGACGAAGAAAGTGACAAAAGGCATCCACGGGGAGCTGAAGCCGGGCATGAAGTCGAGGATGGAACCGTGCCCGGGCTGCGCAGCGTGGCGCGCGGCGTCGATCGCGGTGAGCTTCGAGAGCAGGCCTTTCATGCCGCCCACGGCCTCCACTCCGTAATAGCCCAGCACAATCACCATCGTCATTTTCAGGATGAACTGGAAGAAGTCGGTCCAAAGCACGCCCCACAAGCCGGAGATGAAGGAGTAAAAACTGGTAAAGGCCATGATGCCGAAAATGATGACCAGCGCCCAGAAGGTGCTGATGCCGAGGACGGTCTTGAGGATTTTCTCCATCGCCAGGTTGACCCAACCCAGGATCACGCAGTTCATCAGGATGCCGAAGTAGACGGCGCGGAAGCCGCGCAGGAAGGCGGCGGGCTTGCCGGAGTAACGGACTTCGACAAACTCCACGTCGGTGACGATCTCCGCGCGGCGCCACAGTCGCGCAAAACAGAAGACCGTCATCATGCCGCTCAGCAGCAGTCCCCACCAGAACCAGTTGCCCGCAATGCCTTGCGTGGCCACTAGGCCGGTGACGGCCAGCGGCGTATCCGCGGAGAAAGTGGCCGCCACCATCGAAGTGCCCGCCAGCCACCAGCTCACCTCGCGGCCGGAAACGAAGAATTCGTCGGTGTTGGCGCTCGATTTTTTCCGGTAGTAAAGCCCGATCAGCAGGTTGAACAGGAAATAGGCGGCAACCACCAACCAGTCTGCAACTGAGAGTTTCATGGGTCCGTCGATTTTAACTTGGATTGGTTTGAAAGTACCTCTGATTTCCGGCTGAAATCCGGGCAGTGGTACAGTTTGCTGTAGCGGCGGTGTCCTCAGCGCCGAAGCTCCTTACAATCAATGACGGCGGTGGGGACACCGC
>JBOGKI010000173.1:0-8402 GCA_050745605.1 Terriglobia bacterium
GCGCTGGCCGGAGTGGAAGTGGTGGGCGTCGATCTGAGCAAGGCCGCCGAGGTGGCTTACGACAATTTACGCGACCGTCCGAACTGCCACGTAGTTCAGGCGGATTTGATGAATCTTCCCTTTCGGTGCGGAACGTTTGACTTTGCCTATAGCATCGGCGTGCTGCATCACACGCCGGACACGCGGAGGGCCTTCCTGAGGGTTGTCGAAGTCCTGAAGGCGGGTGGCGAAGTGGCCATCTGGGTGTATCCCCGCCACCGGCTGAAGGATGCTCTCGAGTACTTCCCCGGCCGCGCCAATCAAGTCATTCGCCAGGACGTTGGCTATCAGATTCCGCGCGGCTGGGATGGGTTGGTCCGGACTTTCGCGCCCTGGTTCGACTGGACCACGGAAACCGGCAGCGAAACGCTCCGTCTCATCAGCACGCGATTGCCCATGCGCTGGCTCTATGCGGCCTGCCGCGCGGCCGTGCCGCTCTATCACGTTTTCCGAATTCCGATTTTCTATCCGCTGCGCCTGCTGATTAAAATTTCCATGGACCCGGATCCTGACTGGCGCGTGCTGGACACCTTTGACTGGTATTCAGCGCACTACCAATGGAAACACACTTTCCCCGAAGTTCGCGGCTGGTTTCAGGAAGCCGGGCTCACGGAAATTCAGATTTGTCCCCGCATCGTCGCTATGCGCGGCCAACGGCCCGGTCGGAAGGAGAGGGATCCGGCGTCTTGAGAACGCGTGACGCGCGACCGCCACCCCCGCGGGAGCGGGGGGCCTACAGCAGTTTCCTACGGAATGGATTCCCGCTTGCGCGGGAATGGCTGCGACGACCTGTGTTTCCGCGGGGACGGGCCTTCGCGGGAATGACGGGAAAAAATCGATCAGGAGCCAACACCGCAAAAGCCCCGATCGTTGCGGGTTCGGGCGCGACTGTGATACGGTTGATGGTTTCACGACCCCGCTGGAATCCCAACTGAGCGAGCAGCGTCATGATTCTCTCTTATGCGGGCCGCGAGCCGCGCATCGCAGCCTCAGCCTACATTGCGGAAAGCGCCGACATCATCGGCGATGTCGAGATTGGCGAGAACGCCAGCGTCTGGTTTCAGACGGTGCTGCGTGGCGATATTGAGTTGATCCGCATCGGCGCCAATTCCAACGTGCAGGATGGATCGGTGGTGCACACGGTGGAAGGAGCGCCCACCATTCTGGGCGATGGGGTGACGGTGGGTCACCGGGCGGTGCTGCACGGCTGCACCATCGGCAGCCATTGCCTGATCGGCATGGGGGCGATTGTGCTGAGCTTCGCGCACGTGGGCGAGGGATCGATCATCGCTGCCGGCGCGCTGGTGCGCGAGAACGCGGATATTCCGCCCCACAGCCTTTACGTGGGTGTTCCGGCCCGTTTCATCCGGCAGTTGACGGACGCGGACCGCGCCTTCATCGACGCCCACGCCAGCCACTACATGCAGTATAAGGAGAATTACCTTGCAGACCGGAAGCAACGGCGGTGATGGTTTGGTTTCTGCCTCAGTGAAGCCCACCGCCGGCATGGATGGAGAGATGGTGTGACCACTGCGGCTGTAGCGGCGTTCGGAGCCTGGCCCGACGAAGACGGGGACCGCCGGTCGGCGCCCATAGAGCGCCGCTACAACTTATGTCCCTCGGTATAAACCGGACTCGCCATGCCAAAACTCACCGAACCCATCCGCTCGATTAAAGGCGCCCGTGACCTTTTGCCGCCGGAGACCGGCCTGTGGCAGCGCGTGGAGGATGAAGCTCGCGCCGTGTTTGGCGTCTACAATTTCCGTGAGATTCGCACTCCGGTGATCGAGTCCACGGCGCTTTTCGCGCGCGGAGTGGGCGCCGATACTGACATTGTGACCAAGGAGATGTATACCTTCGAGGACCGCGATCACGAATCGTTGACGCTGCGGCCCGAGGCTACCGCGGGCGTCGTGCGCGCCGCCATCGAGCACAGCCTATATAACCTGGGCGGGATTCAACGGCTCTTCTACACCGGTCCCATGTTCCGGCGCGACCGGCCGCAGAAGGGCCGCTACCGGCAATTTTATCAGATTGGCGCCGAGGCGCTCGGCTCCGAGCATCCGCTGGTGGACGTCGAAGTGCTCGAAATGCTGATGACGTTTCTGGGCCGCGTGGGCCTGCAAAATGTCACGCTTCTGATCAACTCGGTGGGTTGCCACCTCTGCCGGCCGGAGTATTTCCGCGTCCTGCGCCGCGCCTTGGAACCGATCAAGTCCCAACTCTGTGGCGATTGCCAGCGCCGCGCCGCAACCAACCCGCTGCGCGTGCTGGATTGCAAGGTGCCGCAGGACCAGCCCTTGATCGACAAACTGCCGGCCATTCTTGACCATCTTGGCCCCGAGTGCCGCCAGCACTTTGACCGCGTCACCGCGGAGCTCGCGGATCGCGGCATCGCCTTCACCATCATGCCGCGCTTGGTGCGCGGCCTCGATTACTACACGCGAACCGCCTTTGAGATCACCAGCGGCAGCCTGGGCGCGCAGAATGCCCTGCTGGGCGGCGGCCGCTATGACGGCCTTTCAGAAACGATTGGCGGACCGCCCCTGCCCGGCTTCGGCTTCGCCATCGGTGAGGATCGCCTGGTGATGGCCGTGGAAGAAACCGGCACGCTCGTCAGGCCCGAGGGCATTGACGTGTACGTGGCCTGGATGGACGATCGCGCTTTCATCGCTGCCCGCGACCAGGCGCGCCGCCTCCGCCACCACGGTCTGAGCGTGGAGATGACTTATGAGCCGGCCAAGCTCAAAAAAATGCTGGGCGCGGCCAACCGGCTTGGGGCGCGCTTTGCCGTCATCATCGGGGAAAGCGAGCTGGCGAGCTCCCGATTCCAGGTGAAGGATATGGCCAGCGGCGAGCAGCGTCCGGTGGAGCCGGATCACGTGGCGGCTTTCGTGAAGGAAAAACGCTCGGAGCGAATCGGGTCGGGGTAGCCACGCCAGATTTGATTTCCAATACGAACGCGGGCTGTAGCGGCGGTCGGAGCCTGCCCAGCGCAAAGCGGGGACCGCCGGTCTGGGCAACGCTCCTGTAGCGGCGGTCGGAGCTTGCCCCGCTGCAAAGCGGGGACCGCCGGTCTGGACGACGCTCCTGTAGCGGCGGTCGGAGCTTGCCCCGCTGCAAAGCGGGGACCGCCGGTCTGGACGACGCTCATAGAGCGCCGCTACAGCAAACGCCCACCGCGGAACGGCAGGGTTACGGCCATTCCCGGCAACGTACCAACAAGGAGCGCCATTGAAACTCGATCTTCTCGGTGACCGGCAGCGCACCCACTATTGTGGCGAACTGCGCGAGGCCGATCACGGCACCCACGTCTTCCTGACCGGATGGGTGGCTCGCCGCCGTGACCTGGGCCACCTGATCTTTCTCGATGTGCGCGACCATACGGGCATCGCCCAGGTAGTGTGTGACCGCGACGAGAGCCCGGAGGCGCACGCCAAGGCCGGGGAGGTGAGACCGGAATACGTGGTAGGCGTGGAAGGAGATGTTCTTTTGCGCTCCCCAGAAACCGTGAATGCCCAGGCGCCGACTGGAAAGATCGAAGTGCGCGCTAAAAATCTGTTGGTGCTGAATGAATCGAAGACCCCTCCCTTCCCGGTGGAGGATGAGATCCGGACCAACGAGGAAACTCGCCTGCGTTACCGCTACCTGGACCTCCGCCGCCGGCGCATGCAGCAAAACATTCGCCTGCGCCACCGGGCCGCGCTCGCGGTGCGCCATCACATGAGCCAGCATGGCTTCATCGAGATTGAAACGCCTTTCCTCACCCGCTCCACGCCCGAAGGGGCGCGGGATTATCTGGTGCCGAGCCGTATTCATCATGGCCATTTCTACGCTCTGCCGCAGTCTCCTCAGATTTTCAAGCAGATTTTGATGATCGCGGGCTTTGACCGCTATTTTCAGATCGTGCGCTGCTTCCGCGATGAGGACTTGCGAGCCGACCGGCAGCCGGAGTTTACCCAAGTCGATATCGAAATGGCCTTTCCGCAGCGCCAAGTGTTATTTGCCATTATTGAGGAGTTGATGGAGAAGCTTTTCGGGTTGGTGGGCGCGGAAGTGAAGCGCCCTTTCCCGCTGCTTTCCTACGATGAGGCGATGGAGCGTCACGGCTCGGATAAACCTCACACCGGATTTGGATTGGAATGGAAGCGGGTGCAGCTTCCTGAAGCCGCCGCAGGAACGATGAAGATCGAAGCTACCGTAAAGGCGATGCGCGTTCCGGGATGGGGATCGGCTTCGAGGTCGCAGCTCGACAAACTACAAGAGACCGCGCGTAATGCCGGCGCCGAATGGTTCTCATATTTAAAGGTGACGGATGGCCACGTTCAGACGCCAATCGAGAAGACGCTGGGCGCGGATGCCGTCCGTGCCGTGGCGCACGAAGCCGAAGCGCGGCCGGGGGATTTAGTGGTGTTGCTGGGCCGCAAGGCTGGCGCCTCCGCTTCCACGCCCGACCGGCATCTGGACGAGGCGTCCGGCGAGTTGCGGCTGGAGGTTGCAAGGCGGCTGGACCTGATCAAACCCGGCGGCTGGAATTTCCTGTGGGTCGTGGATTTTCCGATGTTTGAGTACGACGACAAGGAAAAGCGCTTCGCCGCGATGCATCATCCTTTTACCTCGCCGCGGGAGGAGGACCTACGTTTCCTGCGGGAACGCCCGGGCGACGTGAAAGCCCGAGCTTACGATCTGGTGCTGAATGGCTCAGAGATCGGCGGAGGCTCCATTCGTACCCATCGCCGGGACATCCAGCAGCAGGTGTTCGAGGTATTCGGCATGACGCCGCAGAAAGCTCGTGAGCGATTCGGATTTTTCCTGGACGCGCTGGATTACGGCACGCCACCTCACGGCGGGATCGCGCTTGGCTTCGATCGCATTGTGGCTCTCATGGCAGGTGAGTCGAACATTCGTGAAGTCATTGCCTTTCCGAAGACCGCCAGCGCCGTGGACGTCATGTCGGACGCGCCCTCGCTCGTCGAGCCGGGACAGCTCGAAGAGCTGGGGCTGAAGATCATGCCAGACTGAGCGTAAGGTGAACGTAGCGCGAGGCCAGAATACCGTATAACATTGGACCTGAGCCCGAGGAGGTTCGCCGATGGCGGCCGAAGACATGGAACGGACCATGCGGTTTATCGTGGAGCAGCAAGCCCAGTTTTCGACGGATATCCAGCAATTGAAGGAAACGTCGGGAGAGTTGTTCAAGTCGCAGCTTGATCTGACCAAGAGCATGGGCACGTTGACGGGGATTATGGGACAACTTGCCGAAGCGCAGCAGCGGCTGGCTGAATCGCATCTGCGGCTCGCCGAATCGCACGCGCGGCTTACTGAATCGCATGCCCAGCTTAATGAATCGCACGCGCGGCTTACTGAATCGCATCTGCGGCTCGCCGAATCGCACACGCGGCTTACTGAATCGCATGCCCAGCATAATGAATCGCACGCGCGGCTTGCTGAATCGCATGCCCAGTTTAATGAATCGCATGCGTGGCTTGCTGAATCGCATGCCCAGCTTACTGAATCGCACCGCCAACTTGCCGAGGCGCACAAGCGGACGGAAGACTCGCTGGCCGAAATGGCGGACCGGGTTAATGTGTTCATTGCGGTGGTCGAGCGGCACATCACCGGGAACGGAAAGAACGAGCCTCGCGGTTAACGCGAATGCGATAGGTTTTGATACGTCCCGTTGTAGCGGCGCTCTCTGAGCGTCGTCCCGACCGGCGGTCCCCGCTTTGCAGAGGGGCAGGCTCCGACCGCCGCTACAGGAAATGATTTTCGTCCAAGTGATGCGGCTATGCATCGATTCCAGCCTCAACCATGACCATCATCCGCATCCTCCCTGAAGCGATCGCCAACAAGATCGCGGCCGGCGAGGTGGTGGAGCGCCCGGCCTCGATCGTCAAAGAGCTTTTGGAAAATTCGCTCGACGCCGCCGCCCGGCGGCTGGACGTGACGGTGGAAGCGGGCGGCAAGCGCCTGATCCGCCTGGAGGATGATGGCAGCGGCATGTCGCGGGATGATGCCATGTTGGCTTTCGAGCGCCATGCCACCAGCAAAATCAAGACCATTGAGGACTTGTTCGAGGTTTCAACGCTCGGCTTCCGCGGCGAGGCACTGCCGTCGATCGCCGCGGTCTCCCGCGTTTCGCTGGAGACCCGCCACGCCTCGGAGCCTGCCGGCACACAGATTGAAATTGCGGGTGGCCGCATGCGCGATGTGCGGGAGATTCCTCGCGCCTCGGGCACTCGCCTGGAAGTGAGAGACGTGTTTTTCAACACGCCCGCGCGCCGTAAATTCCTGAAGTCGGAATCCACTGAGCTCGGCCACATCGCCTCTCTCGTCACCCACTACGCACTCGCCCACCCGGAGACCGCCTTTCGGCTCTCATCGATGACCAACGAGGTGCTGAACGTTTCGCCGACGGGAAGCTATCGCGACCGGATCTATCAGGTGCTGGGGCCGAAGACACTCGATCAGCTCGTTGAGATTCCGCGCGTCGAGCGGCCGATGCCAGTCCCTTCCATCGACGGCGCGGAAGAAGACCTGGCGCCGCCCGAGCCGGTGATCGTCAGGCTTTCTGGATTCGTCTCCCGGCCGGAGATGCAGCGACTGAATCGCAACCAGATCTACTTCTTCGTGAACCGCCGTTTGGTCCGTGACCGGCTGATCCTGCATGCCATTCAGGAAGCGTACCGCAACATTTTGCCGCCCAGTGTTTATCCGGTGGCCTTGATCTTCATCGAGCTTCCCTCGCGCGAAGTGGACGTGAACGTTCATCCCGCCAAGACGGAAGTCCGGTTCCGGCACTCTGGGTTCATCCATGACTTCGCGCGCGATTCGATCCGGCGCGCTCTGATTGCTTCTAAACCCATCGAATCGTTTCCCATGGCGCGGGGCCGCAGCACCTTCGTGGACGAACTGAGCCGTGAGATTGACGCGACGGCCAGAGAACGGCTCGCGGAGGATGCTCCCGCGCCGGCAGCGGCACTGTCGAACGAGACCCGCCTCGCCAGCCAGGATGCCTCGCCGATTGCCCGGTCTGGCTTTCAACTTTCATCGCCACAACCAGCGCCGGAGACCTTGCGGCTGCCGCTGGGATTTCCGACCGCCGACGACTGGAGTCCGAACTTAACCCGTGGAAGCGTTTCGGAGCCACAAACCGAGGCCGCGGCTCCAGGTCCGCGTCAAACCCAAGGGTTCGAGCCGGCCGCATCGACCGCCGCGACACCCAGCGAATTTCCTTTGGATCTGTATCCGCTTGGGCAGGTGCGCCAGAGTTTCATCATCGCCACCAATTCCGAGGGTCTGTGGATTATCGACCAGCACGTCGCTCATGAACGAATTCTGTTTGAGCGGCATTTGGCGCAGCGGAGCGAGCAGCGCGTGGAGGGCCAGCGCCTGCTGTTGCCGATCATCGTGGAGCTCGAACCGCGGCAACTTGCTACCTTCCGCGAAATCGCCCGTGAGCTTGCGGCCAATGGCTTTGACGTGGAGCCCTTTGGGCAACGAACGCTGGCCATCAAAACCACGCCCGCCGACATCCGCGCGGACGATGCCGGGCGTTTGCTCATCGAAATTCTGGATGGCATCGGCCCCGAGGCTCGAGCTGTTTCGCTCGAGGCGCTGCGCGGCAAGATTGCGGCCTCGGTCGCCTGCCACGCCGCTATCAAGATCAACACGCCCCTCGACTCGAAAAAGATGCAATGGCTGATTCGTGAGCTCTCCCGCACCGATTGCCCCATGGCCTGCCCTCATGGCCGTCCGATTGTTCTTCGATACTCCCTTCGGGAAATTGAGAAAGCCTTTAAGAGAGCATAACTTGCCGGCTTCTACCTCCCTCCACCGAAACTTTTCCCCGACACTGGTGTTTATGAAACCAGGGGGGAAAAGCGGGACGGAAGCCGTCCCTGCGAATATCGGATTGGAGGTAACCATGACGACTTCTACTAGACTCGGCAGACGATTCTCGCTGTTGTTCGCTGTCTTGTTGGCGCTGATGCTGACGCCTTTGGCCGGATTGCGGGCGCAGTCCACGGCCGCAACTCCCGGGCCTGTCGGCCCACCTACGCCCGCGCCCAATCAGCAGATCAAGGGTGGAGAGGTGGCGCGGTTTGATAATCAATATCTGGATAACCATCCAAGGGTGGCGCGCGAACTGAACCGCAACCCGCGCCTGGTTGACAATCCGGCGTATCTGAAGAAGCATCCTCAGCTCGCCCACTACCTCAAAAACCATCCAGCCATCCGGCGGAATATACGCCAGCACCCTTATGCCTTTCGCAACCGCGAGCGGCAGTACCAACATCATGAGAATCGGGGACCTCGCGCCACGGCGAAAAGATGACCGTGTTCGGTAGAGACTGATCGGT
>JBOGKI010000174.1:0-8401 GCA_050745605.1 Terriglobia bacterium
CGCTACAGAAGCGCCTCAAGACCATTGTCAAGAATTAGCTGTGACATGACACTAGTTCACCCATGCGAATTGCTCTTGCGCAGATCAATACGACGGTCGGCGATTTTGGCGGAAACGTTGAGCGTATCGTGAGGTTCGCCACGCGGGCTCATGCCCGGGGCGCGGACATTGTCATCTTTCCGGAGCTCGCGCTTTGCGGTTACCCGCCCCGCGATTTGGTTGAAAAGCCCAGCTTCGTCGCGCGTTGCGAGTCGGAAGTTTTGCGGCTGGCCGGGTCGCTGCCTCCCATTCCGGCGCTGGTCGGTTACGTCCGGCGATCACACGCCCAACAGGGTAAGCCCGTGGCGGACGCCGCCGCACTCCTCCACCATGGGAAAGTGCAGGTGGATTACGCGAAAATGTTGCTGGCCTTCTACGACGTGTTTGACGAGTCGCGCTATTTCGAGCCGGGCAGCACCACGGCTCTGTATCCGTTGGCCGAGGCTCATCTCGGCATTACCATCTGCGAGGACGTTTGGAACGACAAGAATTTCTGGAAGAAGCAGCTTTATCGGCGCGATCCTGTTGAAGAGACGGTGCAGGCCGGAGCGGACGTCCTGCTCAACATCGCGTCCTCGCCCTATTCCATGGAGAAGAGAAAGCTGCGTGAAGAGATGCTGCGGGCCATCGCCGTTGAAAGGCGCCTTCCGATCGCCTATGTGAATCAGGTGGGCGGGAATGACAGCCTTATCTTTGACGGATCCAGCGTAGCCTTCAGTGCGCGCGGTGAGCTGGCGGCGCGCGCCAGCGCCTTCGAAGAGGACTTGGTCATCTTCGATACGGCGGATGGCCCGCGTGAAATCCGCCCGGCGCCGGAAACGGAAATTGAAGCGGTTTATAGCGCCCTGATGCTCGGTACGCGCGACTACGTGGACAAGTGCGGGTTCCGCAAGGTGATTGTGGGCCTGAGCGGCGGCATCGATTCTTCGCTCGTCGCCACCATCGCGGCGGACGCGCTGGGATCAGAGAACGTGCTGGGCGTAAGCATGCCGGGACCTTATTCTTCGCCGGGCAGCCTTGGCGATGCCGAGGCTCTGGCCCGCAACCTGCGGATTGACTTCCGCGTTATTCCGATCACTTCCGCTTTTGAGAATTACCTCACCAGCCTGGGGCCGGCCTTTGAAGGTCTGCCGCGCGATGTTACGGAGGAGAACGTCCAGGCGCGCATCCGCGGCAACATCCTCATGGCGCTCTCCAACAAGTTCGGATCGCTGGTGCTGAGCACGGGGAACAAATCCGAGCTGGCCGTAGGTTATTGCACCCTTTACGGCGACATGGCGGGTGGACTGGCCATGATTGCCGATGTCCCCAAGACCCTGGTTTATGAACTCGCCCGCTACGCCAACGGCCGGTGTGGGGGCAAAGAAAGAATCCCCCAATCCACCATCGATAAGCCACCTTCCGCTGAGCTCCGGCCTAATCAAACCGACCAGGACACGCTCCCTCCCTACCAAACTCTCGATATGATTCTTCGTGCCTACATCGAAGAGAATCTTTCTTCTGGCGAAATCATCAGCAAGTTCTCGTTAGAACCGGACTTGGTGCATGATACGATTCGCCGCCTCACCGCCGCGGAATATAAACGCCAACAGGCTGCCCCGGCACTAAAGGTGACGGCAAAAGCCTTTGGCATCGGCCGGCGGCTGCCCATTGCCAACAGATTTATCGACTGATCCAGCGCTCGGCCCTTGGCTTCCGCCCAAATCGCAGTCATTCCCGCGGAAGCGGGAATCCATATTGGGTCTATTGCCCGCACGTGGATTCCCGCTTTCGCGGGAATGACTGCGCGCGGCAGGACAGTCGCTTACGATGCAGCCGGAGGTTGCACCACTCCATCCCCATCCACCACCCTTGCCGCAGCCCTGTCTCTGTAGTGCGTGCTTGTCGGTCCTGGTACCATGGGATAAGATGAGGCTTTTGGAATGGGGGCAGGAATTCTTCTGTAACAATAGTCTGAGCCGCTTCAACGGGGTGGCCCCGGGGGCCGCCTGCGGCAGAGGTTCGCAACTTGGCGCAGAATTCAACGTTTGACCTTGTCGTGATCGGCAGTGGACCGGGCGGATACGTTGCGGCCATCCGCGCCGGGCAATTGGGCCTGAAGACGGCCATCATCGAAAAGGACGATAAGTTTGGAGGTACTTGCCTTCATTGGGGCTGCATCCCCACCAAGGCCTTGCTCTTCAACACTGAGGTTTACGATACCATCAAGAATGCCCGTGAATTCGGCATCAACGTCAAGGGCTTCAGCCTGGATTGGAACGCGGTTCAGACCCGCAAGGCCAAAATCGTCAAAAAGCTTTCGCAAGGCGTTGAGCACCTGCTGAAGAAAAACCACGTGGAGATGATCCGTGGTTTTGGGAAGTTATCCGGCCCCGGCAAAATCCAGGTGACGGCGGGGAAGTCACCGGCACGGGAAGTCAGCGCCAAGAGCATCGTGCTCGCTACCGGTTCTGAGGCCAGGATGCTGCCCGGTCTTCAGCCGGATGGGAAGACGGTTCTCACCAACAGAGAAATTCTGGCCCTGACTGAGATTCC
The DNA here is from genome assembly GCA_050745605.1 of Terriglobia bacterium. Classification (GTDB taxonomy): domain Bacteria; phylum Acidobacteriota; class Terriglobia; order UBA7540; family UBA7540; genus CALCEB01. Next base: position 2,575 of record JBOGKI010000174.1, read on the forward strand.
CAAGTCGATGGTCATTATCGGCGCGGGCGCCGTCGGAGTGGAATTCGCGTCCGTCTTCCACCGCCTGGGAACTGAAGTCACCCTCCTGGAAATGCTGCCTCGCATCGTGCCGCTTGAGGACGAGGAAGTCTCCGCCGAACTCGAAAAATCCTTCCGCAAGCAAGGGATTGCGATCATCACGCAAGCTCATGTCGAGAAGACCACGAAAAATGCGAAAGGAATCTCTGTGGAGTATTCCGGTCCACCGGGGAAGCCGGGGCGCGTTGATGCGGAGACGCTGCTGGTGGCCGTCGGTCGTTCGCCTAACACCCAGGGAATCGGCCTGGAAGGGACACGCGCGCAATTGGAGCGCGGCTTCGTCAAAGTGAATGGCAACATGCAGACGGATGAACCGGGAGTTTACGCGATTGGTGACATGGTGGCGGCGAGTCCGCTGCTGGCCCACGTGGGTGAAATGGAAGGTATCATTGCCGTGACCCACGCGGCCGGGCGGCCCGTTGAGCCCATCAATTACCATCACGTTCCCAACTGCACCTACTGTGAGCCGGAAGTTTCGAGTGTTGGATTGACGGAGCGGCAGGCTCGGGAAGCGGGCTACAAAGTCCGCGCCGGAAAATTCCCGTTTTCCGCCAACAGCAAGGCGGCAATTCTTGGAAGCCGCGAAGGATTTGTGAAGATTGTGACCGAGGAAGAGTACGGTGAAATTCTGGGCGTTCACATGATCGGCACGCGGGTCACGGAGATGATTGCGGAGGCCGTGGTGGCCATGCGCCTGGAAGCTACGGCGGAGGATCTGGCGCACACCATTCACCCGCATCCCACGCTGACCGAGGCCGTGCTCGAAGCGGCGCACGCCGCCGTGGATGAGGCGATTCACATATAATTCGATTCGTGCGCTGTAACGGCTGGTCTGCGACCGCCGGTTTTTGGATGCTCCCCGCCTTACAGCGGGGCAGGCGCCGGGCGCCGCTACAGAAAACGCTGTCACTACAATTAGTAATCATCAGTAGTCGAAATGCTCTGCCACGTCGAACAACACGGCGTCGTGACTTACCAGGAGGGCCTTGACCTGCAACGCCAGCGAATCGCGCAGCGCAAGGCCCAGGAAATTCCGGACACTCTTATCCTGCTCGAACATCCGCACGTTCTCACGTTGGGCCGCAACGCTCGCCGTGAGAACCTGCTGGTTTCACCGGATTGGCTGCAAAAAGCAGGAGTGCAGTTGTTTGAGACGGACCGCGGTGGTGACATCACCTATCATGGCCCCGGGCAGCTCGTGGGCTATCCAATTTTCGATCTCACCGGTCATCGCCGCGACATTGCCTGGTATATGCGTTCGGTGGAAGAGGTCCTGATCCGTCTTGCCGGAGACTACGGAATCGAAGCGACGCGGACTCAGGGCGCAACCGGCGCTTGGGTTGGCAACGAGAAGTTGGCCGCCATGGGAGTTCACGTCTCCCGCTGGGTCACGTCCCACGGTTTCGCGCTCAACGTCAACACCGACCTGCATTATTTCGGGTGGATCGTCCCGTGTGGAATCACGGACAAAGGCGTCACTTCCCTCGAGAAGCTCCTTGGCCACAAAGTGCAGATGGAAGAAGTGCGCGAGCGCGTGATCGAACATTTCGGCGCCGTGTTCGGCCTGGAGATGGAAGGCAGTGTTACGTTTCGGGAATCAGTGACGCATCGCAAAGCGCCGATGTCATGCTGAGCGAAGCGAAGCATCTGCTGTTGTTTGAAGTTGGCGCATCGAAGCAGATTCTTCGCTGGCGCTCAGAATGACAGACTACGGATGTTTCACCTTCTGCAGCGGCGCGACGCCAGTCCCCGGCCTGCGGGCGTGTTGGAGAGCCATGAAGAAGGTTGAGAAACCGGCAGCGAGGCAGGCCCATAGGGCCGGCAAAGCCAGTAAGACCAGTGAGGCCGCTAAGGGAAGACAGGCAACGCCCAACCCCGCCGTGAAAAGCTCGCGGATCGGGCGGCGATCCTCAAGACCCGTCGCCAGCACCGCTCTTGCATCGCTCAGCCGCCAGCAGCTTCATGATCTCTACTATTACCTGCGCCTCAACCGCCGCGTCGATGAACAATTGAGCCATCTTTACCGCCAGGGGAAGGTGGTGGGTGGCGTTTATTCTTCGCTCGGCCAGGAAGCCATTGCGGTGGGCGCAGCATACGCTCTCGAAGCCGGCGACTTCGTCGGGCCCATGATCCGCGATTCCGGCGCCATGCTGGTCCGCGGTTACCGGCCACGCGACCTTTTCCTTCAATATATGGCCCGCAAGGATGGGCCAACCGAGGGACGGGACGCGAACACCCACTTCGGCGATGTCAGTCGGGGTGTCATCGCTCCCATCAGTATGCTCGGCGAGTTGATCCCGGTTCTTGCCGGAGTCGCCTTGGCGTCGAAGCTGCGCGGCGAGAGGCGCGTAGCCCTCACTTTTATCGGCGATGGTGGAACCAGCACCACGCCATTTCACGAGGGCCTGAACTTTGCGGCAGTTCGGAAACTGGCGTTGATCGTCATCGTCGAAAATAACGGTTGGGCTTATACCACGCCGGTCGAACGGCAGATGGCGAATACCAACATTGCCGAGCGCGGAAAGGGTTATGGCGTTGCATCCGTCAGCATTGATGGCAACAATGTGGTGGAAGTTTATGAGGCCACGCGAAAAGCTGCGGAACGGGGCCGCTCCGGCAGCGGCCCCACGTTGATTGAAGCCAAGACCATGCGCATGAAAGGCCACGCCGAGCACGATGATGCTCGATATGTCCCGAAGGAAATGCTGGAGGCCTGGCGCAAGCGCGACCCGATCCTGGTGTTTGAGCAGATGCTGGCCGCAAACGGCTCGATGACCGAAAAGGAAAAGTCCGAAATCGAGGCGCGAATTGAAGAAGAAATTCGCGCCGACCTGGCTTTTGCCGAGTCCAGCGCCTTGCCGCCGCCCGAAGGCGCGGCCCGGTCCGTCTGGGCGTAGCCTCCGGCCAAAGGTGCGCCGTCCGCGAACCGCGCCCGGCATCCCGCTGGCGGACTTAGCCGTTGAATGGAAACTGTCTCATGCGTCTCATTGGCAGGGCGCGAATTTGCTATGCTGAACTTGTCCCAGGCGTGTGTAGCGACCCCTGTTGTCGCGTGCGGAGTACCGTAGGGGCGACCCTTGGGTCGCCCACGAGGGCGGGCGCAGGACCCGCCCCTACAACCCGCGCTGAAGGAACGAAGCTTGAATGTGTATGAAAACAAAGGAGCTTGGTTTTGGGAGGATGGGGTTGCCGGGCGAAAATGTATTTAACTTGTTTGCCTTCTATAACATTCCGACGGCTCCGGGTAACACTAAAATGCTGTTCTGCGCCACGCCCGCAGATGATGGACGTGCTGAATGGTCCCTTGCGTGCCGAATAAACGGAACGAAGCTTGAATGTATATGAAAACAAAGGATCTTGGTTTTTTGAGGTTAGGACTGATTCCGCCTACATGTCACTAACACCTTTGGCATCTATAACATTCCGCCGTCGCGGTCGAATGATTCGGAATGGTCCTCTCGGCGTTGACCGCGAACCGCGAGCCGAGGATAAATCGAAGATTTGCGACCCGCCCACATGCCATCGTTAACGACCAAAACAGCTAAACGCAAGGATGCCGGCCTAGACCCCGCCTTGCTTGAGCGCATGCTCTACTACCTCAAGCTGACCCGCGAGTGTGAATACCGCATCGAACGCGTCCTGTACCGCCAAGGTAAGATCGTGGGCGGCGTTTATGTGGGCCGTGGCCAGGAGGCGATCGGCGTAGGCTCCGCCATCCAGCTTGGCGAAGGTGATGTGGTGCTGCCCAGCCATCGCGATTTCTCTTCATTCGTGATTCGCGGTTTCACGCTGCCTGAGATTTTCTGCAACTGGCTGGGCCGGGCCAATGGTCCTTCGCGCGGCCGGGAGAACACCACCCACATCGGCAGCCTGGTGCGCGGCATTATTCCGATTATTTCGCCCTTGGGGGACACGTTGCCACTCGCCTGCGGCGTGGCTATTGCTTTCCGTCAGCGTGGACAAAACAACGTGGCGTTAGTCCACTTCGGCGAAGGAACCAGCAGCCGCGGTGACGTTCACGAAGCCATGAACATGGCGGCCGTGATGAAGCTGGCGGTGATCTTCATTTGCAACAACAATGCTTACGCCTATTCCACCGCCATCGACAAGCAGTACGCTGTTCAGGACCTTGCGGATCGCGGACCGGGCTACGGCATGCCGGGTGTGGTGGTGGATGGAAACGATGTGCTGGCGGTGCACCGCGCTGTTGGCGAGGCCATTGCCCGGGCGCGGCGGGGCGAAGGACCCAGTTTTCTGGAATGCAGGACCTTCCGCATGACCGGCCATTCCGCCCACGATGCGGCCGAGTACGTGCCCGAAAGTCTGAAGCAGGAATGGGCCCGCAAAGACCCCATTCAAAGATTTGAGAAATGGCTGCTCGACCGCAAGCTCGTCTCGAAGGCCGAGATCAGCAGCATGGAAAAGAAAATTCATCAGGCCATCGATGAAGCGGTGGCATTTGCGGACGCTTCGCCCATGCCGGAAGGGGCATCGGCCTTGGAAGGTGTTTACTGCAGCCCGGGTTGCTGGTGGGAAAAGCCAGTTTGAAGCGATTAGAGCAATCAGCAATCAGCGTTCAGCCATCAGCTTTCAGTGGGGACTGCGGAAGGCATAGCTAAAAGCTGTTGGCTGAACGCTGATTGCTGATTGCTGACGGCCGATAGCTTGGAGGAGTTGATGGCAGTATTGACTCATCTGGAAGCCATCAGACAGGGAATCTGGGAAGAGATGGAGCGGGACCCCTCCGTCTTCCTGATCGGTGAAGACATCGCCGAGTACGGCGGCGCGTTCAAAGTGACGGCCGGAATGCTCGAGAAATTCGGTGCGCTGCGCGTAATTGACACGCCCATCTCCGAGTCGGCCATCGTCGGCGCCGCCACCGGCGCAGCGCTGATGGGACTGCGGCCGGTGGTGGAGATGCAGTTCATGGACTTCATCGCCTGCGGGTTTGACCAGATCGTGAACATGGCGGCCAAGATTCATTATCGCTGGGGCGCGAAGGTGCCGATCGTCATCCGCGGACCGTCCGGCGCCGGCGTTCACGGCGGCCCTTACCATTCGCAGTCCAACGAAATGTGGTTCGTGCATACGCCAGGCCTGAAAGTGGTGGTCCCGGCCACCGCTTACGACGCCAAGGGCTTGATCAAGGCGGCAATCCGCGACGACAACCCGGTGATCTTCTACGAACACAAGTTTCTTTACCGGCGCATCAAGGACGAGGTTCCCGAAGAAGATTACGTGGTGCCCATCGGCAAGGCCGCCCTGCGGCGCGAAGGGACGGACCTTGCCATCATCACTTACGGCGCGATGGTGTGGACGGCGCTCGATGCCGCGGCGGAGATGAAGAAGGAAGGCGTTTCCGTGGAGGTGCTGGACCTTCGCTCACTACTGCCTTACGATGAAGAAGCCGTGCTGGCTAGCGTGCGCAAATGCAACAAGGTGATTTTGCTTCACGAGGACACGCGTATTGGCGGCATGGCGGGCGAGCTGGCGGCGCTGATTTCCGAAAAGGCGTTCGAGGATTTGGATGGGCCGATTGTGCGCATCACCTCGCCGGATACGCCCGTGCCGTTCTCGCCGCCGCTCGAAGAATATTTTCTGCCCGACGCCCAGAAGGTGGTTGAGGCAGCACGAAAACTCGCGGCATACTAAGCACGCGATCAGCGCTCAGCTATCAGCTTTCAGCCTGGGCGGTGGGTTTTTTGCTGACCGCTGATTGCTGAAGGCTGACCACTTTTGAGAGGTGAAT
>JBOGKI010000175.1:0-8354 GCA_050745605.1 Terriglobia bacterium
GCGCGACGGGAAGCGGCCCCAGGGATGGCCGCTGGACCGTGACCCCTTTTTGCTTGAAACCAGCGTCCCGGGCATCTTCGCTGCGGGCGACATCCGCCGCGGATCGATTAAGCGGGTCGCATCCGGTGTGGGCGAAGGCTCGATTGCAGTGCAGTTCATTCATCAGTACCTCAGCGCGGTGTAAGCATGGCGGAAAACGCGGCCGACGAACGAATCGAGGCGTTGGTGAACGACCTGCGCCAGATCACGGTTTTTTCAGACCTCGCGGCAGATCAACTCACCTGGCTGGCGGGAAAGTTTGAAGAGGTTCGCTTGGCGCCCGGCGATATCTTCGTTCGGCCGGGTGATCCGGCGGTGTGGCTTACGGTAATCCTGGAGGGCGAGGTTCGATTGCAGCGCGAAGGTGATCCGGATGGGCCCATTTTCTCCGCCACGGCCGGCCAGGTAACCGGCTACCTCCCCTACTCGCGACTAACACACTTTGCCGGCACTGGCCGCGCGGTGCTTCCTACGCGATTGGTGCGCCTACACCGAGACAATTTCCCCGAGATGCTGCAGCGCATTCCTGAAATTGGCCAGCGCCTGGTGGCCATCATGGCAGACCGCATCCGCGAGACCACGAAGGTGGAAACCCAGCGCGATAAGTTGATGGCGCTGGGCAAATTGTCTGCCGGTCTGGCCCATGAGCTGAACAATCCGGCCGCCGCCGCCCAGCGGGCCACAGCCAGCTTGCGCGAGGCGCTGGAGACCATTCGCGACGCCAGCATCAGGCTGGCTCGCCACGCTCTTTCTCCCGAACAGCGCGAGATTATTCTCCAATTCGAGCGCGAGGCCCAGCAATATACGGCCCCGCCCTCCGCAGATCCGTTGGCTCAGAGCGACCGCGAAGAGCGGATCGCCGCCTGGCTGGAAAGGCGCCAAATACCGGACTCATGGAAGCTTGCCCCAGTCCTTGCCGATGTGGGTGTGGACCTGCCCAAGTTAGAAGAGCTGGCTGCCAACGTGGGGGATCACGTTCTGAACGATGCACTCATCCGCATCGCTTCGATACTCACCATCTCCCGACTGATCAGTGAGATTGAGAACAGCACCAGGCGCATTTCAGATTTGGTCCGGGCCATAAAGGAATATTCGTACATGGATCAGACGCCACTTCAGCAGGTCGATATTCACCACGGAATCGAGAGCACGCTCATCATTCTCGGACATCGGCTAAAACAAGGTGTTACCGTCGTCAAGGAATACGATCCCAACCTGCCGCGCATTTGCGCGCACGGAGGGGAGTTAAACCAGATCTGGACCAACTTGATCGACAACGCCATCGACGCCATGAATGGCAAGGGTGAGCTGCGGATTCGCTCCAAACTCAATCTGGACCGTGTCACCGTAGAGATCGGCGACAACGGACCTGGCATCCCGCCGGAAGTTCAGGCGCGAATCTTCGATCCTTTTTTCACCACCAAAGGCGTCGGCCAGGGAACCGGCCTGGGACTGGATACTGCCTGCCGCATTGCGCGCAAGCACCACGGTGACATCCGAGTCGTGTCGAAACCCGGTGATACGCGATTCCAGGTGGACTTGCCGATCAACCAGCCGACGGGCCAGCCGTCCCCGGAATAGTCGGATTACATCCCCTGCGGGTCAAGCTAACTCGTTCTGCCTGCCAGAGTTAATCAGTTGCGACCGTCACGTCCGTCCCGGATTCTTAAAATCACCCACCCGCTCTTTCTTCTTGGTGCCGATCGACAGGACGGGTTTCAAGGCCGCTGACCCTGCGATGCTCGACCCGCCGTCGCTGACGATTCTCGCCGCCGCGCTCCTGGCTGCGCTGCCGCCGGCGATCCGCGCCGTGCGCGCCGGCCCCACCACGCCGCTTTCGTCACCGTGGCTCGAGCGGCGTTGAGCTGCCCGCGCACGCTCGGGCCCGCTCGAGGAGCAGTTCGCGCTCGCGTGCGTTGCGCGTGAGCGATGCCGCACGCTCGAACTCCGGGCGGGCCTCGTCGAAGCGGCCGAGCTTGGCGAGGAGGTCGCCGCGCACGCCCGGCAGCAGGTGGTAACCCTCAAGTGACGGCTCCGAGGTCAGCGCATCGACCAGCTCGAGGCCTGCTTGTGGGCCGAAGGCCATCGCCACCGCCACCGCGCGATTCAACTCCACGACGGGTGAGGGCGCGAGCGTTGCGAGCTCAGCGTAGAGGCTCGCGATGCGCGTCCAGTCCGTTTCCTCCGGGGTACGCGCTCGTGCGTGACAGGCGGCGATCGAGGCCTGGAGCGCGTACGGGCCGCGAGCGCCGCCCAGCTTCCCGGCACGCTCGAGTGCGGCGAGACCGCGACGGATGAGGAGTTGATCCCAAAGCGCGCGGTTTTGATCGAGGAGCAGGATGGGCTCTCCCGAGGGACCGGTCCGTGCCCCCGAGCGCGACGCTTGGATCTCCATGAGCGCGACCAGGCCGTGCACTTCGGGCTCCCGCGGAACGAGCGCGGCCAAGATACGCCCCAGACGCAGCGCATCCTCGCAGAGCGCAGGGCGCATCCAGTCGTCGCCGGCCGTCGCCGTGTAGCCCTCGTTAAAGATGAGGTAGATGACCTCACGCACTGATGACAGACGGGCGGCACGCTCGGCCCCGCGGGGGACCTCGAAAGGGACCCGCTCTTCAGCGAGGGTTCGCTTGGCCCGGACGATTCGCTGGACGATGGTCGGCTCCGGGGCGAGGAACGCCCGCGCGATTTCCCCGGTGGTCAAACCTCCCAGCAAGCGGAGCGTGAGGGCAACGCGCGCTTCGGAAGAGAGGATTGGATGGCAGGCCGTGAACATAAGCCGCAGGAGGTCGTCGCCCATGTCATCGTCGATCGCCGCTTCGAAATCCGCCACCGCCCTCTGTTGCCGTACCTCGACCTCGCGACCCAGCTCCTCGTGCTTGCGGTCGAGCAATGTTTTCCTGCGCAGCAGGTCGATGGCACGGTGCTTCGCAGTGGCCATGAGCCAGGCCCCCGGGTTGTCCGGGATGCCCTCTTTCGGCCACTGCTCGAGCGCCGCGACCAGAGCATCCTGCGCGAGGTCCTCGGCCAGACCGACGTCGCGCACGATCCTTGCAAGGCTGGCGATGAGCTTGGCCGACTCGATCCTCCAGACCGCCTCAATCGCACGATGGGTATCGGAAGCCGTCACGGCAACCGATTACACCATCTTCAATCCGGCAGTGCAAGCCGAGGCGCACGTTGTTAGGATTTCGCCGCGCTCTGGCCGGCCTCGTATAGTTGGCGAAGCTCGCACTCACCGTCACCAGCTTCGTGGAGGAATTGCTTGACCAAATCGATAGCCTCTTCCTTGGACTTCGCCTGGAGAATGGCGAGGCCTCCGATCACCTCCTTGGATTCGGTGAAAGGCCCATCCGTCACAGTCAGCTTGCCCTCGGAAAGGCGAACGCGCGCGCCAAGGGCGCTGGGCAGGCAGCCCTCGACGGCAAGGAGCCAGCCGGCTTTCATTCCCTCCTCGATCAGCTTGCCCATTTTGGCCATCTCCTCCTGGGTAGGGGGAGCGTCTCTTTCCGTGGTCTTGTAAATGCTTAGGAATCGCATCGTGCTTCTCCTTTTGCTTTTGGGATTGGAGCCGGATCTCCCCGTCAGCCGACGGGCCGAACCTGGGCTCTACTTACTCGTCGAACGAAGGTTAGCGAGATCGACAGGTTCAATGACTTCTTTTCGGCCGGTGCACCCCGAGGCGCTTCGCGGCGACGGCGTCACGCTCCCTTCCGCTGCCCGGACTGTGCCTGTAGCTCGGGAAACTTGGCCGCGGCTTCCTTGACATCCGCAGGAAAGTCCGAGAACTCCTGCACCTGGCGAACCTCGATCACTTCATTGTCCGAAGCGGGGCAGCGCGACGCCCATTCGACCGCTTCTTCCTTCGACTTCACCTGAATCATCCAGTAGCCGCCGAGTACCTCCTTCGCCTCGGTGAACGGCCCGTCAGTCACCTTGGGCTTCCCTCCGGAGAACGAGACACGTGCGCCCATCGAGGGCGGGTGGAGGCCATCGAGCGCGAGCAGCACTCCGGCCTTCTGCAGGGACTCGTTGTACTTCATCATCGCGGCAACCGCCTTGGCGTCTGGCATGGCTCCCGGCGCTGCCTTTTCGTACCCTTTCGGGATCATCAGCATCATGAATCGCATGGTCATAACTCCTTATTGTTTTGGGTTGCGAGCCGGGCTCCCGGACGGTCTCTGCCGTGGGTGAACCCTCGCTCTGCTTACACGTCGAACGAGGGACGGCGAAATCGACGGGCTCCGTGCTTTTTCCGACGTATTTGCTAAGTGTCGGTAATGTTTTCACTTATCCGTTTCGCGGTCGTGTTCTGGATGAATGGTCGCTGGCGGTAGGTTATGTCGGTGGTCGCGGTGAGCCCGGCAAAATCGACCGAGTGACCGCTTTTCCTGTAGCGCCGGTGTCCCCACCGGCATCTTTCGGCGCTGAGGACAGCGCCGCTACTTTGCGGCTGACGAGAATGGGTCTTAATCAAAAATGGATCGAATCAGCGCTTCGCGGCCAGTGTTAATTTTCTCTGCACTTGGCAACAATCAGAGTGATGTCGTCGCGCCGTTCGTGCGGGCTGAACTGTTGAACCTCGTCAATAACCGAGGCCAGCAAGGCCTGTGAAGACCGGTCCCGGTGCCGCCGCAACGCCTGGGTGAGGCGTTCTTCCCCGAATTCCTCTCCCGCATCGTCGAACGACTCAGTGATGCCGTCCGTGAAGAGTGCGAGGGTGTCTCCTGAGAAGAGCTGTCGTTCCCCGATCGAGCAATCCCATTCTTTGAAGAGCCCCAGTACCGTGCCCGTGGAATCGAGCCGTTCCAGAGTGTTATCGCTGCGCAGGAGAAGCGCCGAGAGATGCCCGCAATTTTTGGGACCAGGGCGCGGGTTCCCGTGCGTGGAGCGATCAACGGTTTCCCTTTCCGCAGTTCGCTCTGCAACATGGGCGACGGACACATGATGGCGGTGAACAAACAATTGCGCCGACGCAGACTCTAAGGCGGGCGATGGGGTGAAAGTGGTGATGCAGCGAGACACCGTCCCGTGAGTGGTCGAAGTGCCGCCCTATCTGAAAAAGATCATTACCCACAGCAATACAACCCCGGCCGCCTGGGAAAAACTTTCCTTCACCCCTCAGAAAGGATGGGTGCTGGCAATCGAAGAGGCGAAGAAAGAGGAGACGCGCCAACGGCGCATCGAAAATCTGCTGACGTTACTGAGGCAGGGGAAGAAGCAATAACGGAGACCGGCCTCAGGGGGCCCGCGTCATGCAGGACTAAGCCTCACTCGGATAGCTTGGCCAGTTCGCGGTCACACGCACCCCCTTTCTTTTTGCCAAACGTTGTTATATGTTCTGCCCATGCCGAATATAGACCAACATCCTGCCGGATCATTCTGCTGGATTGAGCTTGCGACCACCGATCAAAATGCCGCAAAGGACTTTTACGGGTCACTGTTTGGCTGGTCGGTTCGGGATACCACGATGGCGCCGGGTGACTTTTATTCCATGTTTGAAATTGAAGGGCGGCCGGTTGCCGCGGCCTACACCTTGCGCCCGGATGCGCAGTCGCGGGGCGTGCCGCCCTACTGGATGATTTACGTCGCGGTTGATAATGCGGACGATTCCGCAAGGCGAGCCACTGAGCTGGGGGGAAAGGTGATGGCGGGGCCGTTCGATGTCTACGATGTGGGTCGCATGGCGGCCGTCCAGGATCCCACGGGAGCGGCGTTTTCCATCTGGCAGGCCAAGCAACACATCGGCGCCGGGATCATCGGTAGGGATGGAACGCTTTGTTGGGCGGATCTTACGACGCCGGACCCGGCTCGAGCCGCCGAATTCTATTCGGGGTTGTTCGGCTGGAAGCTACTGACAGGCGAGAAGGACCCTTCCGGTTATCTTCACATCAAAAACGGCGAGGCTTTCATCGGCGGCATTCCGCCGATTCAACATCAGATCGCTGGCGTTCCCCCGCACTGGATGCTCTATTTTCAGGTCGCGGATTGCGACGCTACCGCCGCCCAAGCCAAACAACTGGGTGCCACGTTCCGAGTGCCACCCATGACCATGGAGAATGTGGGCCGCTTTGCCATCCTTGCAGACCCTCAAGGCGCCACCTTTGCCATCTTCCAGCAGAGCCGGAGCGATTAGTCTGTGAAGGCGGAAGACTTCAAGGGAGTAGCTCCAAAGTTCGATGGGTGGGAGAAGAGTAAATGAATAAACGGCCCTCGCGCCAAGTCGCAATGGAGGAAGTCGTCCCATTGCTTTGCCCGGACAAGCCTGTGGCACGGAAGGCGCGCCACGCCTACGACGGGTTGAACAATATCTTCACATGTCTTGAGCCTTCCCGGAGGCCATTCGCTGCCGTCCGTGATCGCCCATCCGCAATCCACTGCTGTCATCTGGCACAGGTTGTGTTAGGATGAACGTTCCTGAGCCTGTGACCAACAATATTCCTTCCACTGATCTGAAACTCAAAGCGATTCCTCTCGGCGGCCTCGGCGAGTTCGGCATGAACATGATGGCCTTCGAGTATGGCGATGATCTCATCGTCGTCGATTGTGGTGTCATTTTTCCCGATGCCGAATTGCTGGGCGTGGATGTGGTGATTCCGGACATCACCTACCTCCGCGAAAACCGGCATCGGGTGAGGGCTATTGTACTCACGCACGGCCACGAAGATCACATCGGCGCGCTTCCCTATGTGCTCGATGAGCTGGATGTGCCCGTTTATGGCTCGCCGTTCACGCTGGCGCTGGCCAAAGCCAAGCTGATGGAGCACGGACTGGACGAAGCGACCGAGCTAAGAGAGATGCTACCCAGCCAGCCCTTCGCCGTGGGGCCGTTCCACATTGAGTTCATCCACCTGACGCACAGCATTATCGATGCCGGTGCGCTTGCCATCACCACGCCTCTTGGGACCATTATCCACACGGGCGATTTCAAATTCGACCCGACTCCGACGGACGGAAAGCCGAGTGATCTGCACACCCTGGCCGATTATGGCCGCAAGGGCGTGCTGGCGTTGTTCTCCGACTCGACCAATGTCGAACGGCCTGGCATCACGCCTTCGGAGCGCGCGGTCCGCGAGCGTTTCACGGAGGTTATGTCCGAAGCCCAGGGCCGCGTGCTCATCTCCTGCTTCGCCACCTCGCTCCATCGCATGCAGATCGTGGCGGAACTGGCTGCATCGCATGGCCGCCGCCTGTGCTTCATTGGCCGCAGCATGTTCCAGAATTCCGAGATCGCCCAGCAGATGGGCCGGCTGAAGATTCCGGAGGGCCTGCTGGTGCAGCCGCAGGACGTGCGCAAGCTTCCCCGCGAGAAGGTGGTGCTGGTGGTGGCTGGGAGCCAGGGCGAACCCATGTCGGCCATGGCGCGGATCGCGGTGGACCGGCACCGTTGGGTGAGCGTGGAACGCGGCGACGAAGTCATGCTTTCCGCGCGCATCATCCCCGGCAATGAAAAGGCCATCTTCCGGATGATGGACCATCTCTACCGGCGCGGCACGCGGGTCCATTACGACGATGGCAGCCATCCGCTGGTCCACGTTTCCGGCCATGCCAGCGTCGAAGAATTGCGCCTGATGCTGAGTCTGGTTAAGCCCCGGTACTTTATTCCGATCCACGGGGAGTACCGGCAATTGTGCCGCCACCAGGAGATTGCGCAGGAACTCGCTTCCCTCACCGAGGATACATTCCTCATGGAATCCGGTGACGTCCTGGAGTTTGACGAGAACGGGGCGCGCCGCAGCGGGCGCGTGGCGGTGGGCCGCATCTGTATTGACGTGGGATCGCTCGATGAAGTGGGCGATGTGATTTTGAAGGAACGGCGTCACATCTCCGCTGAGGGTTTCGTGATTCCCATTCTCGCCATCAATAAGCATACCGGGCAACTGGAGGCGGAGCCGGAGATCGTCTCTCGGGGCTTCCTGCCCCTGGATGAAGCCGCGGAGCTAGTGGAAAGCGCGCGGCAGGTGGTGCGCGCCACGCTCGCCAAGTCCAACCTGGAAGAAGTGGGCGACTGGGGCGTGATTAAGGATAAGATTCGCACCGAACTGCGGCGCTTCTTTGACCGTGAAACCGGCAAGCGTCCGATGGTCCTACCCGTGGTATTGGAAGTGTGACGGTTTGCATTTCGGACTCTGGGGCTTTGATTTTGGCTTGGTTAGCATTCTGGGGTGTCTGTGGCTTGGGGCCTTTGGCCCGCGAAAGCTCATGAAAATGGCTCTCGGACCAGGGCAGCAGCCCGCGAAGCGGGCGAAGGAACATAGCCCAGGGCGTAAGCCCTGGGAACGCGTCACCCTCACCCCGCCTTCGGCACCCCTCTCCCG